>JAMCRM010000112.1 GCA_023380575.1 Acidobacteriota bacterium
GAACGGCGTCACGCAGGAAAGCGGGAACCAATCCTCGTACGGATTGGCCAGGCCGGTCTGCTGCTCCATGGCGAAGGCGAAATCGGAGAGCGTGAAACGCTTGGCTTCGAGTTCGCTCCTGGCGATACGGCCGGTGAAGGCCACCGGTTGGAAGCTGATGCCGCTGGTGCAATCCACGTTATCGATGGCCAGCCGCACGATGTCGCCGATCTGATGATCGTTCACCCCCTTCACGATGGTGGGGACGAACACGATCTTCAGCCCGGCTTTGCGCACGTTCTCGATGCACTTGAGCTTCTTTTCCCACAGCGACTCGCCGCGGGTGCGCAAGTAGACGTCGTCGCAAACGCCGTCGAATTGCAGGTAAAGCGTGTGGAGCCCGGCTTCCTTGCACTGCTGGGCGAATTCCAGGCTGGTGAACTTGATGCCGTTGGTGGCAATCTGCAGGTGGGAGAAGCCCATCTCCTTGGCCATCCTCAGGATGTCGAGGAAGCGGGGATGGATGGTCGGTTCGCCGCCGGAAAATTGCAGAATACGCCCGGCCACCGGCTTTTCGTCGCGGAGGGCCTGCAGCATGAGACGCACGTGCTCGAGATCCGGCTCATAGAGATAGCCGGCGGCGTTGGCGTTGGCAAAACAGACGGGGCAGGTCAGGTTGCAGCGGTTGGTCAAATCCACGTTGGCCAGCCCGGTATGGCTGGTGTGCATGTTGCACAGGCCGCAATCTTCGGGGCAGACCTTGGCGTCGGCGCGCGCGGGATTCTCCAGCCCGCGGCTATCGCCGAACTGCCACTCCTCCATCTTCAGGTAGAGTTTGGCATCCGAAAAGACGATGTCGCGGAAGGAGCCATGTGTGGAGCAGCTCTTTTCCATCACCACGCGTCCGTTTTCTTCGAAGATGCGCGCCTCAATCAGGCTGGTGCACTCAGGGCACAGAGATTGGGTGGTTTTCGGCAATCCGGTCTTGAGGGGGGCGATCGGTGTGCCCGAATAGGTAGTTTCGGGCTGTATAACCTGAAATGGTGCGGCCATGATTGGAATTGTAGGCAAGGGGACCGGAAGGGGCCATACTCCGGAGCTTAACAGCGCGAATTCCGGGTCGTATGGGGATTTTGGGGGGATGAACGGACGCGGCGCCGGGGGGTGCGGATCTCAATCCTCGCCGGGCTTCCGCCCGGCACTGGGCCAGCCAAATCCCGGTCGCCCGGCCGTCGCTCTACAGGCTGCCGGTTTTGTGCTTCTGGCCTAGCAGGCCCTGCGCGGCCAGGATGCGGCGCACCTTTTTGGGGGAGACCGAGAGGCGGGCGGCCACGCGGGAGATCTTGCGGTTCTCCCTCTCCCAGACGCGCGGGATGATGATTCCTGCAAACTCATCGGTGATCTGCTGGAAAGTCTTGTTGCCCACCAGTCCCTGCGACCATTCCCGCAGCACGGTATCCACGCGGCCCTTTTGCAGGATGCGGGTCTTCAGCTCCTGGAGGTCTTCCCAGATGTAGTTCTGGCTCTCGTTGCGCAGCAGTGCGGATGCGGCATCGCAGCACTCGCGGGCGGCATCCGGATTGTTGAAAAAATCGTTCGAAAAGGTGAGCCCCTGCCAGATGAGCGCGCGCGCCAGCAGGCGGCGGTTCTCGGTTTGCCGGGCGAACTCCACGGCATCGCGGGCGAGTTCGTTCGCACGCTGGGCGTGCGCGGTGGGGTCGTCCTCCTCTTCGATCTGTTCCTCGAACTTGGCCTCCTCCACCATGCATTGCAGGATGCGGGCGCGCGCCATCAGGATGTAGTCGCGCTTGGGCTCGCCGAGCTGCCAGGCTTCCGCGGCCTCGCTTCCGGCGCGGTCGAGTTCGCCCGAATCCAGGAACAGCAGTGCGTAATTGATATGGGCGCCGCCCATGCCGCGGTGGTTCTGCTGGCGTCTGTAGATGGCGAGCGCTTCGTCGAGTTCCTGAAAAGCCTCGCGCCGCAGCGTCTCCAGGCGCGCCTTTTCCTCGCGCGTGTGCGCTTCGGCGGGAAGCGAATCCCGCGCGGCGCCCTTCCGGCGCGCAAGTTCCTTATCCAGGCGCTTTTCGAGCCCGAGGGCGAGTAGGCGCTTTACGAAGGCGCGATTCTCCAGCGTGCGTGCCAGGTGCGGGTGGCCGGAATCGAGCGTCTTATACTCCTGTATCGCCCTGTCGAAACATTCCAGGGCGCGCTCGTAGCGGCCTTCCCGGCGGGCGATGCGGCCGTAAGCGGATTGGATGTTCCCGCGCGTGACGTAGTCGTCGGTCTGGGCGAGCACGATCTCGGCCTCGCGCAGGATGCCGGCGGCTTCCTTCAACTTGCCCTTCTGGAAGATCAGCCAGCTCTCCAGCACACGCATCACAGCGGCCATTTTCACGTAACCGAGGCCGTCGGCGAGCGTGCGTGCCTTTACCGTGTAGGCGAGCGCCTCCTCGTAATGGCCCTGCTGGCGCAGGCAGCGGCCGATCCAGAAATTGGAGATGGCCAGCAGCTCGGAGTCGCGGATCTCCTCCTCCACGGTTTCGACGAAGCGCAGGTGGCCGATGGCCTGGTCGAATTCCTCCTCCGTTGAGCACACCAGGCTCTCCGCCATCCTCAGGTGCAGATAGTCGATAAGCGGAAGCGCCGCGCGGTTCTGCCTGGGAAAGCGCTCCAGCAGGCGCTTCACTAAGCCGATGCCCTCAAAGCCGATATCGACCCATTGAACCAGGTAACCCAGCAGAACCGCCGCGCCCGGCTGCGCCGCATCGAGCGAGGCCAGCAGTTCCTGGTTGGCCCTCAGGCAGCCCATGGCATGGCCGATGCGGCGTTCCGCGAGGTCCTGGCGCAGTGCGCTCGCCAGTTCCAGACGCGGGTTCGCGCAGGGCATACCCGCAGTATGGGGGATTCGCGAATTCCTGTCCAGGTCAGTCGATGTGCTCGTAGGCCGCCAGAGTCAGGAATTCCGGGAATTCCAGGCTCGTCATCATGGATTCGTAGAGGCTGGCGGCGGCTTCCAGTTGGGGCCCCGGCCAAGTCCCGCGCAGCGCTTCCACGCGCTTGGCGATAATGTGCTTCACCAGTTCCGCGGTTACCGGCCAGCAGCCGTTGATCATGGCGCCGTGGCGCACCCACTGCCACACCTGCGCGCGGCAGATCTCCGCCGTGGCGGCGTCTTCCATCAGATTATAGATGGGCACGCAGCCGTTGCCGCCCAGCCAGGAGGCGAGGTATTGAATACCCACGTCGATGTTCCATTCCAGGCCCTCGTCGGTGATGTCCCCGTGCGGCACGGTCAGCAGATCCGGTGCGGTCACCTGCGCCTTGGGTTGCCGGCCGATCTGGTTCGGCCCGGACATGTGGCTATCGAAGATTTCGCGCGCCACCGGCACCAGGCCGGGGTGCGCCACCCAGGTGCCGTCATGGCCGGCCTCGACTTCGCGAAGCTTGTCCTGGCGAACCTTCTCCAGTGCCCTTTCGTTCGCTTCGGGATCGTTCTTGATGGGGATCTGGGCGGCCATCCCGCCCATAGCGTGAATGCCGCGGCGGTGGCAGGTCTCGATCAGCAGGTTCACGTACGACTTCAGGAAGTGGCGCTCCATGGTGACTTCCGCGCGGTTGGGCAGCACGAAATCCGGATGATTGCGGAATTTCTTGATGAAGCTGAAGATGTAATCCCAGCGCCCGCAGTTGAGCCCTGCCGAGTGCTCCCGCAGTTCCCAAAGAATCTCGTTCATTTCGAAGGCCGCCAGGATGGTTTCGATAAGGACCGTGGCGCGGATGGTGCCGCGCGAGATGCTTAGCTCGGATTGTGCGAAAAGGAACACGTCATTCCAGAGGCGCGCTTCGAGATGGCTCTCCAGCTTTGGAAGATAGAAGTACGGTCCGGTGCCGGCGGCCAGTTGCGCGCGGACATTGTGGAAGAAGAACAGG
>JAMCRM010000113.1:0-2358 GCA_023380575.1 Acidobacteriota bacterium
CGTGCGGCCAGCGCATCGCGCCACCATCCGCCAGTTCCTGACCGCTGCGGCCTAAGAAAAATCTTCTCGGGCGGGAAAGAATTGGAGGTGCTGTAATACCGTTATTTATTTTTGCAAGTCCCTCGATCGTCTGGCCCACGATCAGCCCCGAATGCGCGCGGCGCTCATCCACGCTTCGGTTTCCTCGTAGGTCCGCACGCCGAGCGTGGCTCCGAGTTCCTGGATGGAGAGCGCGCCCACGGCGTTCGCGAAGCGCCCGGCTTCGACGAGCGAACGGGAGCGGTGAAGCGCCGCCAGGAACCCGCCCGCGAAGCAGTCCCCAGCGCCCGTGGTATCTACGGCCAGCACGTCGAAAGCCGGAACGCGCGTCTCGGCGCCATCCGTGTAAATCCCGCAGCCGCGCGAGCCCAGTTTCATGATTACAACGCCAGCCCCGAACCCTCGCAACTTCCGCGCCGCTTCCGATGCGTCGCCCGCGCCCGCCAGCATCAGCGCCTCGTCTTCGTTCGCGAACAGCAGGTCCGTGTACGGCAGGCACGGGCCGATGTCCTCGATCCACCGCCCGCACGAATCCCATCCCGTATCGAGCGAGGTCGTCAGCCCCGCCGCCCGCGCCCGTTCCAGCACGTCCCTCGAGTGCTGCCGCAGCCCGGGCAGCGCGAAAGGATTTGCCAGGTGGAAGTGCGAGAAACCAGCAATCATTTCGGGCGTGAAGTCTACCGGCTCCATGAATGCCTGTCTGCCCGCGCCCACACGGTGCAGGAAAATGCGGTCGCCTTTCGAATTCACCACCGCGATGGTCGTCGCCGTAGGCCCCTGCGCCCGGCTCACCCGGCTGATGTCCACACCCGCGCCGCGCAGCCTCGCCAGCAGTTGCCCGCCGAACTCGTCGCAGCCGGTCAACGAGAGCAGCCGCACGGGCGTGCCGAGCTTGCCCAGCGCATAGGAAGTGTTCGCGCCGTTTCCGCCCATCGTTTGCTGGAGGGAATCCACCCAGACGGTCGTATTCCACTCCAAACAGTCAACGGGTCGAACCAGAATGTCGAACACAACGTTCCCGGCGCACAGGACGCCTTCCAACAATTCCATCTACGATTTGCCTCCTGCGAGCGCCTCGAGGAAGGCGCGCTCTACCGGCCAGCGTCCTACGACACGGGTATCCTGCTGGCTGAAGGTGCCGCCCGCCAGGATGCCGCTGAGGTCGGCGGGGTTCGGCTGCTTGTTCTCGCGCGCGATCAGATTGCGCAGCATCGCCGTGCTGTTCTGGAGTTCGGACACCAGCGCTGCCGCATCCGCCTTGGAGCGGCACGTAGCTTCCAGCGCCAGTTCCACCCCGTTCCCCCGCGGGCCCGCGGACAGCACGACGCCTTCCGTATTTTCCAGCGCCCGCGAAAACATCCGCGTCCCGGGCAGAATCCCCTCGGAGCGATTCATCATGCTCGCGGGTATCATCGCCCATACGGGCTGATCTGGGATTGCGGGCAGACGCTGGTCCTTTCTACGCGAAAGCATCTGGCTCGCGCCCGAATCGTCCTTCGAGACGGCCAGCGCCATCACGTTCGGCTTCAGCGGGAAAAACGAGATTTTGCGGTCGGCCGTGCTGCCGTTCACCTTGCAGAAAGTGTTGTAGCAACTGCCTCCCTGGCTCGTGATGTAGCGCCTCAGGCTCTTCCAGTTGAACCGGCCGCTAAGCAGGAAATAAGTGCCGTCGGGCCGGAAAGAAACGAGAGCCGAATCGAGGTCCTGGAGGTAGTTGAATCCGCTGTCCGCGACGAACGCGCGGTACTCGGGCTCCTGAACCATGTCCGAACCGGAGAACAGCTCGAGAACGCCCGCGCGGCGCAGGGCGTCGAAATCGATGTGCATGATCACCGCATCATCGCTTGGCAGGCGACTGAACAGGCTTGCGGTCGAATCGCGCTGCGACCGGACGAGCGCGACAACGCCAATTATCGAGGCGCAGATCCCGACAAGCAGGATGAGCACCAGCCAGGGCGGAAAACGAAACCTCACAATTTTGAGATTACACCGCAACAGCGGCCTGAGTCGCGCGCGCCTGCTTCCATAGCCCGATGTACGGCTTCAATTCCTGCATCATCGCGCGGAATTGCGGGATGGTGAGCGATTGCGCCCCGTCGCTGACCGCCTTCTCCGGACAGGGGTGCACCTCGACGATCAGCCCGTCCGCGCCTATCGCGGCCGCGGCCCGCGCCAGCGGCGGCACCAGGCTCCTCTTCCCGGTCGCATGGCTCGGGTTCACCTTGATCCGGGGGTCCTTCGTGCACTGGTACCCCTACCCGTTCATCGACGTCACCACGCTCGGATACGGGGGCACGCTGCTCAACTGTCTCTGGGTCT
>JAMCRM010000113.1:2368-2858 GCA_023380575.1 Acidobacteriota bacterium
TCCCGGTCGCATGGCTCGGATCCACCACGACCGGCAGGTGCGTCATCTCGTTCAGCAGCGGCACCGCCGCGAGGTCGCAAGTGTTCCTCGTCGCGGTTTCGAACGTGCGGATGCCGCGTTCGCACAGGATGACGTTCGGGTTTCCGTGCGCCACGATGTACTCGGCCGACATCAGCAGTTCCTTCACCGTCGAACTCATTCCGCGCTTGAGTAGAACCGGCCGGCTGCACCTGCCCAGCGCTTTGAGCAGCGCGAAATTCTGCATGTTGCGCGCGCCGATCTGAAGCACGTCGGCGTACTCGGCGATCAGTTCGACGTCGCTGTCGCTCATCACCTCGGTGATGATGTCCAGGCCCGTCGCTTCCTTGGCCTTGCGGAGCAGTTTCAATCCTTCCTCTTCCAGCCCCTGGAAATCGTACGGCGACGTGCGCGGCTTGAATGCGCCACCGCGGAGGAGGTGCGCTCCCGCCTCCGCAACAGCCTCGGCGGT
>JAMCRM010000114.1 GCA_023380575.1 Acidobacteriota bacterium
ATGCAGCGCTCCGTGCGCGGCGAGGTGATCAGTTCCACCTTCGACGAGCCCGCCACGCGCCACGTGCAGGTGGCCGAGATGGTCATCGAGAAGGCCAAGCGGCTGGTGGAGCATAAGCGCGACGTGGTGATCCTGCTCGACTCCATCACGCGCCTAACGCGCGCCTACAACACCATCGTGCCGCCTTCCGGCAAGGCGCTCTCCGGCGGCGTGGACTCCAACGCGCTGCAGTGGCCCAAGCGCTTCTTCGGCGCCGCCCGCAACATCGAAGAGGGCGGCTCGCTGACTATCATCGCCACGGCCCTGATCGATACCGGCAGCCGCATGGACGACGTGATCTTCGAAGAGTTCAAAGGCACCGGCGGCACCCGCAAGGAAGAACTGCTGCTCCCGCCGCGTGCAACCTGAAAGGCACTCAGCCTCATCCGGTTCGCCCGCTCTTCGGGAAAATAACGTTCGAACATGCGGGCATAAGCGCAGGCGCCGCGGTGCGGGCAGGTACGCGTATCCGTGCAGCCAGGCACGCAGGCGGTGAGATGGTTCTTCTCGACCGCGACGGCAAGCCGCGAACTACTGCATTTCCGCAACGTAGAGTTGTGTCCACTCGGAGGCGTTCATGTTGAAGTAGATGCGCCTGCCGTCAGAGCTGAAAACAGGATGAGGATGCGAACGGCGCCACGACTTCGCCCCCCGCGAGCCATCGAAGCGATGAATCATGACCCACTTCTCGCCGGAAACATTGACCACCGCCACACCCCATTCGTTCGGAGGGCCGCCGAATTCGGTCGTCAGCGTGTCGGTGACGTACACATTGCCTTGCGGGCTGACCGAGGGATGCGATCCCCGGAAGCGGGGTAAACCGGGAATCTGCTTGGTGCTCCCGTCTTCGCTGTCAACGACGGCGCCGCCAACGTTCAGTACGTGGCGGGAATCGGGAAACCAGGCCGGGTGTCCCCATCGCGGGAGCAGGAACAGGAAGCGTGACTTCGTGAGATCGTAGCCGATCAGCATTTCCCGGTCGCTGGCGGCGTTGCTGCGGAAGTCTCCTCCCGCGGGCGTGGCGAGCTTGAATACCACCCGATTCTGATCCGGGCTGAGGATTGGAAAAAAGACCGAAATCGGCCGTCCGCCAAACCGCTTGGCGATGGCTTCCGGGTAAGTCTGGCGGACCCCGGCGGCGGTGGCGGTGGTGCGGATCGCGCCGGTTGCCACGTTGAGCAACTCCAGATCGCGGTGGGAGCCTGGATCCCAGTGCTTGCCGTAGATGGGGACGATGTCGCTCGTGGGCACACCCCAACTGACCAGGCGATCCTTAGTCAGGACCCGTTCCTTGCCGGTGGCGACATCCACGGCGACAATCATCCAGGTCCCGTGCCGCAGGTCGTGAAACACGACCCGTTTGCCGTTGGAGACCCACTGCTGGCAGGCGGCGCGGTGTGCGTCCTCCGTGGTGACGTTCCGGGCGAGGATGCGCTCCTTACCCGTGGCGCGCTCCAGGATGCGAATATCGCCGTACTGGCCATCCGGGGTGGCGGAGGTGTAATACAGCAGCCAACGGCCGTCGGGGCTTTCCGGCGACACGTTGAAATAGGTGTGAATAGTGTGACGGTGACGGTGCGGAGTGGCGGGATGGACTTTGACACCGCTACGCCAAACGGCAAGCGGATCGGATTGCGGGGCGGCGGCCCCGGCAAGTAACAAGGCGATAGGGAGCAGTTGATACATCAGGATCGATCCTTTCGGGAGTCCTCAAAAGTCGGCGCGCAAATTAAACTGGATGACGCGCCCCATACCCAACTGGCTGGTCACCCTTCCGAAGTTCGCATTGGTCGGATCCGTGACCGGCGACGCGAAGTTGGTGTGGTTCGTCGCGTTCAGGAGATCCACGGAGATGCTGGTGTGGAGCCGCTCGGTCATACGGAAGTTCCGAAGGACCTTGACATCCCAATTGCGGATCCCATCCGCCCGCAGCGATTCCAGAAATGCGGGAAACACGCGCACCTGATAGCTTCCGGGCTGCAGGGCGGCGCGGCCTTCAAAGCCCTGAAAGCCGGCCGGAATGGTGCCGCTGCCGCGGAAGGAGATGGACGGATCAAACCACGCGTGGACGTCCTTCGAGTGCACGTCATCGTGTTTGAACAACGCACTGACATGGCCGAGGTCGCCGTAGAAGAACCGATTGCCCCAACTCGACGCCGGCCCGCTCTGGTATTGGTAGATCCAGCTCAACTGCCAGCCTCCCACGATGTGTTGCATCGGCCCGCCCTGCAGCCACTTTCGCCGCCTGCCGAAAGGCAATTCCCAGATGGCGCTCCACACCACCCGGTGTGGGCGCACATCCGAAGTCGGCCGCCAGGAGAACTGCGCGTCGAACTCGTTCTCGTAGTACTGCATCTGAGAGAACGCCCGGGTATAGGCGAGGGCGGTCTGAAAGCCCCGGGCGAACCTTCTCTCTAACTGCACCTGAAGATCGCGGTAGGTGTTCAAGCCCCGCGAATCGGCGAAGGTCTCACCGGGAGGGATGCCGTAAAGGCCGCTCATCTGCGGAAAGGCGCGCAGCAACTGCTGCTTACGGATATTCTTCGAGGTGAAGAAGCTTAGCTTGGACAGGTAGCCATAGGTGAACGGGTCGGAACTCTGCAACGCGCTGAGATTGCCGATATAGAACGGATTCGGAACGTTCTGGTTGAGATTGTCGTCAGCCGCCTGATTGCGCGTGTTGCCGGTTGCCCAATACTGGGAGGGCAGATAATCCAGCCGCCGATTTACGGGAAGACGCGACCGGGAGCCGTTGTAGGAGATCTCCAGTACCGTATCGGCGAACAGCCTCCGTTGCACTCCGATGCGCCAGCGCTGCTGCCACGCCGGGCTGAAATCCCGCGGTCTGAAGGTATATCCCCGGCCGGCTTGGGCGATGAGACCCAGCCTGTTGCCGTATGGTGCGTCGAACCGCGTTCCATCGGAACGGACGGGAAAGGGATCCAACAGCGGGTTCTTATTGGCCGCGAGGTTTGCTACGGCGCCGACACCGCAGCACAGGGTGGCCCCGTAGTCTACGCTGACGGGGGTGCTGGTTGGCTGGCTGTAGCCGTACTGGCTGGGCGAGGCGTAGAGCACGTTAAAGGTGTCGTAATACCATCCGTAACCGGCCCGGATAACGGTGTTGCGGTCGACCTTGTAAACCGTTCCGAGGCGCGGCAGCCAGTGGTGCGTCCCGTCGGTGAAGGTGTTGCTGCGGGTTCCGAGATAGTTGGTGCCGCCGAGCACCCGAAACGCGGAGGCGGGCAGTTCGGGTAGTGGGTTCCGCGCATAAGCGGCCTGCGCCAGGTCCGTGAATGGCAGTTTGGCGTCGTAGAGGAACTCGCCGCTGAGGCCGCGGCTGAAGCGTTCCGAGCTGCCGCTCTCGTGCTCGTAGCGCAAGCCGAAATTCAGCCGAAGCCGGCTGGTCACCCGCATATCGTCCTGAAAATAGAGCGCCCGGAAGGGGGTGGACCAGAACGCCGAGTCGTTGGTATCGATGCTCATCCCGGAAGGCACGCCCATCATGAACGCGGCCCACTCCAGGCCCAGATTGGAAGCCGTGGTAGTGGCATCGGTGGCGCGCATATAAGAATTGTTGAAAGTGAAACGGCCCGAACTGTAGCCGGGGCCCTGCCGCGTAGACCAGTAGCGGCGCTCCTGCCAGCCGTATTTCAGGGAATGCCGGCCCGCCACGCTCATCAGCGATAGTTTTAACTCTCCGGTGGTGCCGGCACTGCTGATGGCCGGGTAGGCGGTCCCGAAACTCTTCACCGTGCCGAAGGCCAGCGCGGGGATGGCATGATTATCGCCGGCCTTTTGGTTCAGGTAGGCGGGCAAGCCGGCATCGCTGGGCCGGTAGCCGGTCACCACGGAGTTGGTGTTCCCCGTGCTATAACGCGTGATACTGGCGCCGATATCCAGCGTCGTCGTGTTGCTGAGAATCCACAGGTAATTGGCGCCGCCGCCGATATTGCGCTTGGCGTTGGTGTCCAGGTTCAGCCCCGACTTGATTTCGTAGGTCCAGTCGTTGGTGTTGCCTATCTTGTCATTCCAGTACCAGCGTGCGTTGAGCCGATGCCGCGGCGAGATGTTGAAATCCACCCGGCTGAGCAGCGCGTCGTACGACGCGTCATGCGGCATGCCGGAGGCGTAGTAGTTGTTCAACCCTTCGGCGGAAACCAGGCCGGGCACGTCGTTGGGCTTCGGGTAGAGCGGCTCGTAGAACTTGTACATTGGGTTCAGAACCGGAATGCCTTTGTTGCCTGGAAACGGGGTGCGCACCACCCGGCTGCCTTCCCGGCGCGCCGACCGCGGATCGTAGATGGTGAACTTTGTCGCGCTGATCGGCAGCAGATCGGAGAAATCGCCTTGCCGCCAAGCCATCTTGGGAACCGTTACATTGGTGCCGGCGGTTTCCGCCTGCTTCTGGTAGATTCCGTTGTAGCTAAAGAAGAAAAAGAGCTTGTCCCGCCCGTTGTAGACCTTGGGGAGCAGCACCGGACCGCCCAAAGTGGCGCCGAAATTATTGGACCTGCCGGAAGCCTGCTTGGGGTCGTTGGGGCTCTTCTTGCCGCGGCGCACGGCGTCCTCCCAAGCCAGGCGGGTGAAGTGCGGGGTGGCATTCCATCGCTGTTGCCAGTCCTGTTCGTACAGCGAACCATGAAACGTGTTGGTGCCGGCCTTGCTCATTACGTTGATGGTCGCTCCCGAGGTATGGCCGTAAGAGGCATCGAAGGTGGTGGTTTCGAGCTTAAATTCCTGCACCGCATCGGCGGGCGGTACGAATCCCACGTTGCGCGACGTTCCCGTCACGGGGGCGCCATCCATCGTGTACTCGTTTCCTCCTACGTTCCCCATGGTGTTGAACTGCGACGTCGTCGCGACTGCAAACGGCTGGCGCCATTCCGGCCGTCCGCTCCATTGCATGCCGGCAGCCAGCGTCGTCAGGACGAAGGGATTCATGTACTGAGACGGCAGTTGCATGACCTGGCGGTTGTCGAGGACCCGGCCGCCGGAGGCCGAGGTGGTGTCCAGCAGCGGCGCCGCCGCTGTCACCTCGACGGTTTCAGCCACTGTGCCCACCTGGAGTTCGAAGGCGAGGTTCAGCCTCGCGGCCACGCTCAGTTCGAGATGGGTTTGACTGGACTTCTTGAAACCTGGGGCTTCCACTGTCACGGAGTACATGCCCGGATTCAGCAGGTTGGCCTCAAAATAGCCGGTGGCATTGGTGCTGGTGCGGGTAACGGTGTTGGTTTCGGTATTGGTGAGCACCACCAGGGCATTGGGGATCATGGCACCCTGTGGGTCGGCAACCTTGCCGGTGATGCCGCCGCGCGCGTCCTGCGCCCCTAGCGACGAGGAGGCCAGCAGGCATATGGCGGCGGCAAAGAACATCTGACGCTTCATCTCGAAGTCGAAGGTAGCTGCGGCCATTCGCCGAAGCAAGGTTCGTAACCCCTGCGAAGCGGGTTATTAACGCCCCTGAACTTTGGTAGACTCAAGTACTTACGCGTGTGCCTCAGCCGCAGCTTCAGCAGCCGAAACGGGACGCCGTTGTCGCTCAACTCGAGCGCATCCTGGCCAGCAAACCGTTCCAGGGCAGCCGGCGATCGCAGGACTTTCTGCGCTTTGTGGTTTCCCACGCGGCCGCCGGGGAACTCGATCTGCTCCGAGAGCGGGTGATCGGGATAGAGGTGTTCGACCGCGATCCTTCGTACGACAAGAACGAAGACTCGGTGGTGCGGGTGCGGGCCAATGACGTGCGCCGCCGGCTTGTGCAGTATTACGCCGAACACGCCGCGCCGGATGAGCCGCGCATCGTCATCCACGCTGGATCTTACGCCCCGGAGTTCCTTTTTCCCACGGGGGAGGAGCAGGCGGCAACCGCCGTTGAGCCGCGCCCTCGCACGCTGCGTTCCCGCTGGCTATGGGCACTCGCCTTGGCGGCGATCGTCCTGACCGTCATCGGGACTTACCTCTATTTTTTACGGCAGATCTCACCGGCGAGAACCGTCGAGCGGTTCTGGAAGCCGCTGTGCGAAGGCCGCACGCCGGTCATCGTTGCCGTGAGCGAACCGCTGTTGTTCGGTATACCCTCGCGCTGGAGAGACTTGAAAAGCGAGCGGGGCGACGAGGCCGATGTCCGCCTGGAGGTGTTTCGGCCCGACGTCCGGCCGGATGAGACCGTCTCGGCCGCGGAAATCCAGTCCTTCAAGGGGCTTTATGTCGGCGCAGCGGTAGCGTCCGCGGCGGTTTCCGCCAAAGGGGCGCTCACCCGTCAGGACACCCCGACAATGTTCCGCTTGGCAAGCCAGATCGAGATGGATGATCTACGGGCCCGCCCGACAGTCCTGATCGGGGGCTACGCCAACCCATGGGTATTGCGGTTCACCAAGGACCTGCGCTTTTATCTCGACCGCGACGGCTGGCGGCGATGCGTCAGGGATCGGCAGAATCAGGCGGCTCGATACGAAGTGAAGACGGCACCGGATGGCGAGCCGATTATCGATTATCCGGTGCTTTCCCGGTTAGTGCACTCCGAAACCGGACGCCCGATGATCATTGCGTCAGCCATGACCCAATGGGGGTGCGCATCAGCAATCGAACTGGCAACGCAGCCTGCCGACCTGATTGCAGTTCTCTCCCGTGTACCCGGTTGGCAGCAACGTAATCTTCAAATCCTGACCCGGATCAAGATCATCCGTAGGTCACCAACGGCGCCGGAGGTGGTGGCGGTCCAGGCCTGGTAGCGTCTTCTCTGCCGCCGCCGCGTACTGGATGCAGGCTGCGGATGGGGTGGGCTTCTCGTACAGATTCGCGACAGCCTGGGAGTGGAGTGGCCGGCGTGGATTTACGGCCGGAGAGTGAAGTTGCGGGCACGATCCCCTGCACTGTGGCTCCCTTCTTTGTTCGTCAGATTCTCGACATTTCGTACCACCGGCAAGGGACGTAATCTCACCTCGCGGGAGAAAGCACTTTGGCCCGCGGCTTGCTTTTCATTTCGACGGTTAGTTTCGACAGCCCGGGATCTCCGGAACTGTGTTGGCGCGCCCTTCAACCGAGAACTCAAGGAGGAGTTACACTCGCATGAAGTTCAAACGTTTCCTTGTGATGGCGAGCGCGCTGATCCTGGCACTCGCCATCTCGCCAGCGGTTATGCAGGCTCAGGGACCACTGTACGACAGAGTGCTCGTGAATCTGCCGTACACGGTCACGGTCGGCGACCATACTTTGCAGCCCGGCGATTACGTCATTTCCCAGTTCCATAGCTCCGGTCCGGCCAACCGCGAACTGTTGATCTACTCCGACAACGGCACCAAGTTCGAAACTTCGGCTCTTACCATTCCGGTGCTGGACAACAATACAGCCAGAGACACGAAGGTAATCCTGCACCATTTCGGCCCGGATTACTACTTCGACAGGATCTGGATCGTCGGTAAGAATTACGGCTACGAATTCCCCCTGCCGGCCAGTGTGAAGGCCCGCGAGCGTGAGCGCATGGCTCCGCTGACCATCGCGGCCACGTACCAGGCCGCACCCGAACAGGCCGCGGCCCCGCCGCCGGAGCAGACGGAAATCGCACAGGCGCCTCCGCCACCGCCGCCGGAGGAAGCTCCCGCGCCCGCTCCGCCGCCGCCGCAGCAGGCCCCGGCGCCAGCTCCGGCCCCGGCTCCGGCCGAGGCGCCACCGCCGCCGCCGGCTATGCCCGCGACTTCCGCAAACTGGCTGCTCATGATGCTCGGCGGAGGCTCCCTGTCGGGTTTGGGCCTGGCGCTCCGGCGCCGCAAGTAGATCTCGCGGGCGCCTCGCGAGGACACCATGCGCACTCGGATTCTGAAACCACTGTCATGGCTTCTGATCATTGCAGGGGTGTATTTTCTGTTCGCCGGCGCCCGCGAAATTTTTGACTCGTACTGGGGACAACACGAAGCCGCCGCGGAGTGGTCCGGCGGAAATCCGGCCTCGGAACAGCAAGCTGTTCCCGATCAAGCTGTTCCCGATCTCGGGCCGGCGTTCGCCAGACTGTCCATTCCGCGCCTCTCGGCCTCCTGGTTCGTCTTCCAGGGAACCAATACCAAAGAACTGCGGCTGGGTCCCGGACACATGGAGGGCACCGCGCTGCCCGGCGCCCCCGGCAATTGCGTCATCGCCGGCCATCGTGACACCCATTTCCGGGTGCTGAAAGACGTGCGCAAGGGCGATGAGATCGTGGTCACGAACCACAGCGGGAAGAAGTTCATCTATCGCGTGACGCGCATTCGTGTCGTGTCCGAAAAGAACACCGACTCGCTCAAACCCACAAAGGACGCGGTCATGAACCTGATCACGTGCTATCCGTTCTACTACGTCGGTCCTGCCCCAAAACGGTACGTGGTCGAAGCGGAACTCGAGCAACCATCGTAAAATGGGCGTAATGCCCGAACAACGCGACGAGTTCTATCGCATTCAGAAACTGCCCCCCCTACGTGTTCGCCGTATCAACGAGATGCGGGCCCGTGCCCGCGCCGCCCAGCTTGACGTCATCGACCTGGGGATGGGGAACCCCGACGGTCCGACACCGCGAGTGGTGGTGAACAAGCTCATCGAGGCCTCCAGGAACGGCCGGAATCACCGCTACTCGATGTCCCGCGGCATTGCCAGGCTGCGGGAAGAGATTGTCAAGCGCTACCTGGCCAACTACGGCGTGAAACTGGACCCGGAAAAGGAGGCCATCGTCACTATCGGCGCGAAGGACGCACTGGCCCACCTGCTGTTCGCGGTGATTGGGCCGGGCGATATGGTGGCGTCTCCCAATCCCGCCTACCCCATCCATCAGTACGGCGTCATCATGGCCGAAGGCCGGGCGTGCACGCTGCCCATGCCGGACGCAGCCACGTTTCTAAACCGCCTGGAAGACCTTTACCGCCCCGGCGACAAGCCCAAGCTGGTGCTGATTTCCTTTCCGCACAATCCGACCACCACCTGCGTGGACCTGGACTTCTTCCGGGAGGTGATCCGGCTGGCGCGCGAGCATGGCACCCTGGTGGTGCACGATTTCGCCTATGCGGATATCTGTTTCGACGGCTACAGAGCGCCCAGCATTCTGCAGGTGGAAGGCGCCAGCGAGGTGGCGGTCGAGATCTTCTCGCTTTCGAAGAGCTACAACATGGCCGGCTGGCGCGTCGGTTTCTGCCTGGGAAATCCGCGCATGATCGCGGCGCTGGCGCGCATCAAGAGCTACCTGGATTATGGCGTGTTCCAGCCGATCCAGATTGCATCCATCATCGCGTTGCGCGAGTGCGAGGAGGATACGCGCAAGATCGCGTGCCTGTACCAGAAGCGGCGGGACGTCCTCGTCACCGGCCTGAACCGCGCCGGGTGGCCCGTGGCCTCGCCGCGCGGCTCCATGTTCCTGTGGGCGCCGATTCCGGAGCCCTACCGGGAAATGGGTTCACTCGAATTCGCCAAGCTGCTGATGGAAAAGGCGCTGGTCGCGGTCTCGCCGGGCATCGGCTTCGGACCCATGGGTGAGGGTCATGTGCGTTTCGCGCTGGTTGAGAACGAGCAGCGCATCCGCCAGGCCACGCGGTCCATCGGACAGTTTCTGAAACACACGTAGATCGGGCGGCCGGCGGGCGTACACTGTAGGTTCGTCATGAACCGCCGTCAGTTTCTGCTCGGCGCCGGCGCCATGGGCCTGGCCGGCGCGCGTCCGGGGCTCGCCGAGGCGCATTTTCCCGACCGCCTGCACCAGTTTGTGTGGCGTAACTGGGAACTGGCCAATACCGACGCCATGGCGCGCGTGGTACGGTGCCGCGAGCGCGACATTCTGCGCATCGGCCGCAGC
>JAMCRM010000115.1 GCA_023380575.1 Acidobacteriota bacterium
CCAGCCACGTAGACTGCCCGGAGCCCGGTAATCCCACCATCAGGACAATGCGCCGCATGGCGCCTACTGCACCGCGCCGCCCTGGTGCTGCGGTTCGACGCGGATTTCGCCGAAAGCCGCTTCGTACTGCTGCACGTTCTGCTGTAAGACGTTCAGCAGCATCTTGGCCTGTTGCGGGCTGATGTAGACACCCTGGAAATTGAGGATGGAGAAGTTCTCGGGCGAAGTCTGGGTTACTCTCCCGAACATCAGAAAGAAGTCGCACAGGGCCACGCGGACCTGCACGCTGTTGGCGTAGCCTTCGCGGTAGTCCGGACCGCTCGATACTTCGATCTTGGGCTGCTGGGGCTGATTCATACGTTCCTCAGCGTAGCATCCCTTCCGATGACCGTATTCCCGATTGCCGGACGGCGGATTCCCGCGGGCCCGATCACAGGTGGCAAACTCCCAGACGAATGAAAATTTATTCTAAATTGGCAGAACCCTTGCTTATGGAAATGCGTCCGATGTAATGAGGGCAGGGACATGAAGGGTACAGTGGAGCGGTTCTTGAGGGGTGAGGTCCACTGTCCGATCTGCACCCACACGGTGCCGGCGGCTGTGGAAAACGGAGGCAGGCGGGTTGTCGCAGGGCAGAAGTGCCCGCGGTGCTCAGCCAAGCTGGACGCGGCCGTGGTGGTCCGGACGCTGCAGGCAGCGGCATAGCGTTACAGATTCGCGTCCTTGTGGAATTGGGATCAGTGAGATATCGTATTCAGGGGATTGGGATATGAGACGGAAATTACAACCCAAGCCGGAGCCCGTAGTACCGGCCGAAATTCTGGAACAGGCTAAGCGGTCGGTTTCCACCGATCAGCTTAAAAAGGTCATCAAATGCATGGTCTGCGGCGCTGAGACCAATGACTCGACCGCCGAACCGCTGTGCTGGGTTTGCCGCCGTCTCAAGATCAGCGCCTGGCGCGACATAGAGCAGCAGATGCCCGCTCAGGAGTGAGCCGCGCCCAGGGACCGGCCCGCGCCGGTTTCCACGGCGCGCCGGTACACGTAGCCGGCGGCGGCAACATCCTCCACCGCCAGTCCGATGGATTTGAAGACCGTGACATCGTTTGGCCGGGCGCGCCCCACGGCTCGCCCGGCCAAAACGTCTTTCAGCTCCACCACGCGGTTCCACTCGCCAGCCTCCAGCGCAAGCACCAGATCGCCAGCCTCCAGGCGGGCCTGTTCGAGGGAATCCACAACCAACTTTTCGGCCTTCCGTACAAATTCGGCGGGTAGTTCCCTACGTTCTGCGTGGTTGGAGCCCATGGCATTGACATGGGTACCTGGCGCGATCCAGCCGGCTTCCAGCACCGGCTCACGCGAATTTGTAGCCGTAATCACAACTCCTGCGTCCCGCACGGCGTCTTGGGCGCTGGCCGCGGCCTCGACTGGAATTCCAAGTTTGTCCGTGTACTCCCGGGCGAAAGCGGCACGTTTTTCCGGCGTCGGCCCCCACACCCTTCCATAGTTGAGGCGCCGCACCGAGGCAACCGCCTCCAACTGGGTGCGCGCCTGGTAGCCCGTGCCGATCATCCCCACCGTATCCGCCTCCGGCCTGGCCAGAAGATCGGTCGCCAAGCCGCTCGCCGCTCCGGTGCGAATCTGCCCCAGCGCGTCCGCCTGGAGGACGGCCAGCAGTGCGGCGTCTTCGGCGCGGTAAAGCAGGAAAACGAATCGCGCCCCATGTTTGGGATGCGTCGAATATACTTTGGCGCCGAAAAATTCCCCGTCGCCCCCCGCCATGTAATGCAGCACCGACCCGGTTGGCAGAACCAGGCGCTGGCGCGGCTGGTTCAAGGCCTCCTTCTTCGCCAGCCGCCCGAAGGCGTCGCGCATCAGCCGTAGGGCCTCTCCCATCGGGAGCAGTTGCCGCACATCGCCCTCGGTCAGGAAGAGCATACTCCTACGATACGATAGGAAGCGATGACGGCCCCGGCCATCGCGGTTTCCCAACTGCGGAAAGTGTACGGCGGCAAGGCTGCCGTGGATGGACTGAATCTCGTCGTTCCGCACGGCAGCTTTTTCGGCTTTTTGGGGCCGAACGGCGCGGGGAAGTCCACCACCATCCGGATGCTTACGGGGCTGGCCCCTCCCACTTCCGGCAGCATCGAGATTCTCGGCCTGCGCATGCCGGAGGAGGAAACCGAAATCAAGCGCCGCATCGGGTTGGTGCCGGATGAATCGCTGCTTTTCGACCGGCTTACCGGCGGGGAGTACCTGGAATTCGTGGGCCGCATGTACGGTCTTCCGCGTTCCGTGGCCATCGAGCGCGCGCTCGCCCTGCTGGAACTGTTCGAACTCCCCGCGCGCCGTAAGCTGATCGCGGAGTACTCGCGCGGCATGCGCAAGCGCACCGCCATGGCGGCGGCGCTGATTCATCATCCGGACCTGTTCCTGCTGGACGAGCCTTTTGAGGGCGTGGATGCCGTAGGCGCGCGGCTCATGAAGGATATTCTTCTAAACCAGGTCCGGCGCGGCGCCACCATCTTCCTGACCTCGCACGTGCTGGAGGTGGTGGAGCGCCTTTGCGACCGCGTGGCCATCATCAACGAGGGGCGCATGGTGATGGAAGGCGCGCTGGCCGACCTGCGGGCGGGCGCCGAATCGCTGGAGGATATCTTCGTCCGGGTAGTGGGCGCGGAGCGCGCCTTCGCGAGGCTGGAGTGGTTGTAATCGCCGCTATTTTGCGGGCGCAACTGCTCGGCATGCGCATGGTGCTGCGCGATTCGAGCCGCCGGGGGGCCGTCTTCTCCGCGCTGGTGGGGCTGATCTGGTATGGCTTCTGGGGGTTCATCGGCTTCGGCGCATTCGCGTATACTTCCGACCCGAACGCGCGCGCCCAAATCGAGCGGTGGCTGCCCGCCGGGCTCCTGCTCCTGCTTTTCTGGTGGCAGCTTGCTCCCGTGATGACGGGGAACTTCGGCGCCACGCTTGACATACGCAAGCTGCTGGTTTACCCCGTCCCGCGTGGCAAACTGTACACCGTCGAGGTGCTGCTCCGCATCACCGCTTGCGGGGAAAACCTGCTGGTGGTGGCGGGAATCGGCCTGGGGCTGGCTGCCAATCCGGCTTTCGGAAACCAGCCGCGCATTGTCGCGGGCCTGATGCTGTTCGTGCTCTTCAACGTGCTGCTGAACGCCGGTCTGCGCAGCCTGCTGGAGCGATTGTTCTCCTACCGCCGTCTGCGTGAGTGGATGATCATTCTGGTTGTGCTGCTCACGGCCCTTCCGCGCCTTCTGTGGGCGAAGCATGTGGGCGCGCAAGCGCTGGAAGCGATAGCCGAAGCCGTAAGCGGGCGCTGGTGGCCCTGGACCGCCGCGGCCCACCTCGCCATCGGAACGGACCCGGCGCCGGCACTAGGGCTGATGGCCGCCTTCTGCTGTGCCGCCTGGCTTTTCAGCCGGCAACAGTTCGAGCGCAACCTCCGGCACGACCCGCAGGCCGCCGGAGCCACCCCGGCGCATGCGCGCTACGCCGGCTGGGCCGATCAACTCTTCCGGCTGCCCTCCTGCTTACTGCCCGATCCTCTTGCCACCATCGTGGAGAAGGAACTCCGTTCCCTGAGCCGCACGCCGCGCTTCCGCACGGTATTCGTCATGGGATTCACTTTCGGGCTGCTGGTCTGGCTGCCCATGATTCTTCGCGGCCCCGGCCTCCATTCCGGGCTGCAGCAGCACTTTTTAGCCGTGGTGAGCCTTTACGCGTTGATTCTGTTGGGGCAGATCTCCTATTGGAATGCCTTCGGTTTTGACCGCACGGCGGCGCAGTACTGGTTTAGCGCGCCGGTCCCGCTGGGGTTCGTCCTGGGCGGCAAAAACCTGGCGGCTGCGCTGTTCATTCTTCTAGAGGTGTTGGCCGTGACGGCGGCCTGCCTGGCCCTGCGGTTGGCGATCTCTCCGGCGCGGATTCTGGAGGCATATCTTGTGGCGCCGGTCGCTTCGCTCTACATGATCTCGCTGGGAAACCTCAGTTCGGTGCACTTTCCCAGGCCCATGAACCCCGAGCAGGTCTCGCGCGGCGGCGCGGGAGGCCGTGCCCAGGGGCTGGTGTTCCTGGTCTACCCCGCGGCCCTTGCGCCCGTGCTGCTGGCCTACCTGGCGCGTTACGCGTTCGGAAGCGAAGCCGTTTTTTACCTGGTCCTGGCGTTTGCGGCTGTCCTGGGAGCGGTGGTCTATCGGGTTTCCATGGAATCCGCCGTAAGCGCCGCTTTGCGCCGCCGCGAGCAGATCGTCGCCGCGCTGGCCACCGGCCAGGGACCGGCGGCCACCGAGTGATATACCTGCCCATCGTGGTTCGCATGGCGCAGGCGGTTTCCCCTGCGAGCTAGTGCTTAGCGGCTCATGTGGGGCGGGCTCTCAGCCCGCGGCGGCCTTCCAGGCCGCCTCTTCGTGGCCCGCACGACCGCCGTTCGAGAACGGGCGGCCCGGGGGCCGCCGCAGCCCACGGGGCCGCCCCACAACGGCCGATCCGTGGCTCGCACGGCAGCAACTTGGTACTAGATCAGCCCCACACCAGCCCGTGCTTGCGGAAGAAGGCGCGGTCCCAGTCGATTCCCAAGCCCGGCTTTTCGGGGGCGTGAATATAACCGGACTTGTCCACCGGATAGACCGCCGCGAATCCGGCCTGGAAGCCTTCCGCGTTCCAGAAGCCGGGGTCGTACATGTACTCCAGGAATCCCGTGTTGGGAGCGGCGCACTGCATGTGCAGGTTGGCGATCATCCCCACCCCGCTTTTTCCGTGATGCGGCCCGAACGGGATGCCGAACGCCTCCGCCATGCCGGCCACTTTGCGAACGCTCGAGGCAGGTAGGTACATGGGGTCCGGCTGGATGTAACTTAGTGCCCCTTTCGCGAAGATATGGCTGAAGCCGGGCAGGCTCATGGTGCCTTCGCCGCCGGCTATGCGCAGCCGCTTCACGCTCGCCCGCACCGCCGCCATATCGTCGAGGGAACTCCGGTTGAGCGGCTCCTCCAGCCAGTAAAGTCCCATTTCATCGAGTTCCCGCGCTACCCGGATGGCGCGGGCGCGGTCCCACACGGGAGGCGGGCTGCCAGGCCGGCTATCCCCCTGGTTGGCGTCCACCATCACGTCCATTTTGCCGCGCACCGCGTCCATCACGGTGCGGGCCAGCGCCAGATCATCCTTGACGTCTTCGTGGTGCAGGCGCAGTTTGATGGCGCGGAAGCCCAGTTCGTAGAACTTCAGGGCGTCTTCGGCGCGCTCCTGCGGCGTTTTGTTGAAGTGGACCGTGGCGGCGTACGGCTTTACCTTGGTGCCCGCCGCGCCCCACAAGCGGTAGAGCGGCTGGCCCACGGCTTTCCCGATGATGTCCCACAGGGCCACCTCCAGGAAGGACAGGCGGGCGCGCGACTTCCGCTTGTTGAAGAACTCGGTGTCATGGATTCCGATGTCGAAGGGATCTCTGCCGATGAAGTACTCTTCGGCGTGCTTCTGTACTTCGGCGCCCGTGCCGGCCGGGAGCTTATAGTCGCCGTCCATGGAAATTCCGGTGAGGCCCTGGCTGGTTTCGAACTGGGTGACGACGTAATCGCGGGTGTCCTGGGGGATTTTCTTGGGGTCCCAGGGGAGCACCAACCCCTTGCCCGTGATGACGTCCCGCACCTCCACGGTGCGAACGCGGGTGATGCGCAGCGGCTTTACTCCCGCCGGACGTGCCGGAACGGCCAGCAGGCCCGCGGCCCCGGCCATCAAACCGAAATCTCTGCGATTCATATGAACGAGATGCTACCACGGTGCCCCAGCGGCTGTGTTGCTATAATGGAATTGTGTCCGCTCGGACGTTTTTTCGCCTTTTTGCCCATACACAACTGATGCCGGTGCTTGAAAGCGGGGAGGAGACCCTTGTCGGGGGCCAGGCCGTCATCGAGGGGGTCATGATGCGCGCTCCCCACAGCTACTGCGTGGCGGTGCGCAAACCGGGTGGCGACATCGCCACGGAAGAGATGCCGCTCCCCCGCATGTCCGATACCTACCCCATTTTCAAGTACCCCATCGTGCGCGGCGTGGGCACGCTTTACCAGGCCATGAAGCTGGGGCTGAAGGCGCTGCGCTTTTCGGCCAACGCCTCTCTCGACAATGGGCAAACCACGGTAAAGGTCAAGGAGATCTCCAATTGGGCCATCACGCTCAACCTGATCTTCTCCCTGGCGTTTTTCATCTTTCTCTACAAGCTGGTCCCGCTTTACCTGGTGACTTCTCTCGAAAAATGGTTCCCCGCGCTGGCCGGCCGCTTCGCTTTCAATGTGGTGGACGGGCTGATCCGCCTGGCGATTTTCCTCGGCTTCCTCTATGTTGTCTCCCTCATGAAAGACATCCGCAGGGTCTTCGAATATCACGGGGCCGAGCACAAGGTGGTTTTCAATTTCGAGTCCGGAAAACCCGTGAACGTGGCCAACGCGCAGACCTTCACCACTTACCATCCCCGCTGCGGCACCAGCTTCCTGCTGGTGGTGATGCTGATTTCGATGGTCGTGTACATGACCATTCCGTTCAGCGGCTTCCTGGCCAAGTTCGTTTCCCGCATCGTCCTGCTGCCGGTGATCGCGGGGCTGAGTTACGAACTGATTCGCTTTGCCGCCAAGAGGCGCGGCTCCGTGCTGGCCCTGTTGACCGCGCCGGGCCTGTGGCTGCAGCGCATCACCACGCGGCCCCCGTCGGACGAACAGACTTCCGTGGCCATCCGCGCTCTCGAAGGCGCCATGGCGCTTGAAGAATCGCAGGGCGGCACGCTGGTAATCTCCTAAGTCATCTCCATGCAATTCAAGGATAAGCTCGATCAGATCGAACAGCGCTTCGACGACCTCACCCGCCAGTTTGCGGACCCCACGTTAACCGGTGACGGCGATCAGTATCGCAAAGCCGCCAAAGCGCGCAGCGAACTGGAAGAAATCGTTGGCAAGTACCGCGAGTGGAAGAAGGCCGCCGCCGAACTGCGGGACGCGCGCGCCATGCTCGCCGAGCAGGATCCCGAACTGCGCGCCATGGCTACGGAAGAAGTGGCCCGCCTGGAGCCTGAACTTGCCGGAATCGAGGATCAGCTCAAGATCCTGCTCCTACCCAAGGACCCTAACGACGAAAAGAACGTCGTGCTGGAAATCCGCGCGGGCACCGGCGGCGACGAGGCCACTCTCTTCGCGGCCGAGATTTTCCGCATGTACACCCGTTACGCGGAAACGCAGCGCTGGAAGGTGGATGTCACCTCTTCGAGTGAATCCGCCGTGGGCGGGCTCAAGGAAGTCATCGCACTGATCAACGGCGACAAGGTCTATAGCAAGCTGAAATACGAGAGCGGCGTGCACCGCGTGCAGCGCGTGCCGGTGACCGAGCAGCAGGGTCGAGTGCACACCTCCGCCATCAGTGTGGCGGTGCTGCCGGAAGCCGACGACGTCGAAATCAAGCTGGACCCCAAGGACATCCGCATCGACACGTTTTGCTCTTCGGGTCCCGGCGGCCAGAGCGTCAACACCACCTACTCCGCCGTGCGCATCACGCACCTGCCCACCGGGCTGGTGGTTTCCTGCCAGGACGAAAAATCCCAAATCAAGAACCGCGCCAAGGCCGAGCGCGTGCTGCGTTCGCGCCTCTATGAGATGGAACTGGAAAAGCAGCAGGCGCAGATCGGGGCCGAACGGCGCAGCATGGTGGGGACGGGCGACCGCAGCGAAAAAATCCGCACTTATAACTTCCCCCAGAACCGGGTCACGGACCAGCTTGTAGGCCTGACCCTGCACCAACTCGACATCGTGATGGACGGGCGCCTCGATCCCATCATCGAAGCCCTCACCACCCACTACCAGGCCGAGAAGATGAAGCAGCAGGGCCAAGCGGCGTGAACCGGTCGTGGCTCGTGGATGTTGTGGGGCAGCCCCTTGGGCTGCGGCGGCCTCTCAGGCCGCCGTGGTCGGCATTTGTACAGGCCACGAAAAGGCGGCCTGAGAGGCCGCCGCAGGCTGAGAGCCTGCCCCACACGCAAAGGAGCAGGTGACCATCCAGATCGCCCTTCTCCAGGGCACCCGGGTTCTGGAGGAGGCCGGTGTAGCCGCGCCGCGCCTCACCGCGGAAGTGCTGCTCTCGCACGCGCTGGGCCGCGAGCGCGTCTATCTCTTCGCCCACCCCGAACACCCCCTCACCGACCTGGAACAACTGCACTATGGCCGCTACCTGCATGAGCGGCTGAACGGCAAGCCGACCCAATACATCACCGGGCGCCAGGAATTCTGGGGGCGCCCCTTCCGCGTCACCCCGGACGTGCTGATCCCCCGCCCGGAAACCGAGCACGTGGTGGAGACCGCCCTGGAACTCGCCCGCGGCGCGCGGCGCATCGTGGACGCGGGCACC
>JAMCRM010000116.1:0-358 GCA_023380575.1 Acidobacteriota bacterium
GCCCAGCCCTATGGTGCCCACCACCCGTTCCCGGGGTTCGATGCCGAGTTGCCGGGTACTCTCCACCCAGCGGCCCTGCCGCACCATGCGATCCTTGAGGACCATGTTGTGGGAGAGCGCCAGCACAAACAGCACGATGGATTCGGCCACGGGGCGGACCACCGCGCTGGGCGTGATGTATACGGCGACATCCTTCGCCGTGCAGGCGGCCAGGTCGACGTTATCGTAGCCCACGCCGCAGCGGCCGAAGGCGCACAGCCGCTCCACCCCCTCCAGGGAACTGGCTGTGACCCGGGGTTTGAGCGAGATCACCACGTCGAAATCCCGCAACTGCTCGGGGTCCTCGGCGTAGCCGTAT
>JAMCRM010000116.1:368-2766 GCA_023380575.1 Acidobacteriota bacterium
CCGGAACGCCATCCAGTAAAGCGAGCCCGATATCGGGAAATACCAGCCCGCCGTTCTCGTTGAGAAAGTCCGCGGAAAAACCCACGCGGAACGGTCTTTCTTGACTGTTCGCAGCCGCTTCCATGATGACCACCTTTTGGCTCTAGATGTTAGCACAACAACGGACTTACATTCAGCAGGCGCGGCCTATTCGCCGCAGGCCACCAGCACTTTCATGGCGTCCCCGCCGCGCTCCATGTCGCGGAATCCGGCTTCGAGCGAGTCAAGCGGCAATACCCGGGTCACCAGGCGCGGTTCGATCAGGGCCGCGTGTTCGAAGGACAGATTGTCCGGGATGCGGTGCAGCCTGTGGGCGGGGACGTTCCAGAGACCCTGCAACGCGCCCGGGGTGTCGATGCCGAGAAACTTCAGCTTCTGACAGATATGGCGGTGTCCCCGGCGGCAGGCCGGACAGTTCCCGCAGGCGTCGAGCGGCCGCACCGTTGGCGAGGGCGTTACGGGCTGGAAGATGTCGGGCACAAAGCCCGCAATGGGAAACACGGATCTGCACGTGGCCCGGGGCGGGTGGAGCGGTGCGGCATTCCTCGATGCGGAAAGTCTCCTTCCCGCAGTAATAGGCGGCTTTCATATATCCCGGAACGCCAGTTTAGCGCGCCGCGACGCGAGGCGTGAAGGCCCCGGTTACCCCCTTCTGTGGCTCCCTGCAGCCGTGTTACGCTAGTGCGACAGCCAGGACCCTAATATGCGAAAACTTCCGCGCGATACCATGACCGCCCGGGAACGGATCGAGGCCACGCTGCGGGGCGAATTGCCCGACCGTGTGCCGATCTTCGACCTCATCCAGAACATCCCTCTGATAGAGGAAGTGACCGGCGAGAAACTGACCGTGGAGAACGGGCTCGACCTGCTTTGCCGCACCATCGGAGATCGTTTGGATATCACGCGCGGCATCTCGGCGCCCGCCGAGGATAAGATCATTCGTCAGCCGGATGGCTTTGTCTATAAGCAGGAATGGTGGACCACCTGGCTCATCGAGCGCCCGTTTCATGACGTGAAGGGTTTCCTCGAATACGTGCGGCGCAATATCGACGAGCTGCACGAACGCGAGCCGGGCGAGATGTGGACGTTTGCAGGCAAAGGCAACGTCTGGGGTGTGGCGGGCGAATCGCCGCGCGAGCAGTTCCTCCAGCTGCAGGAGTCGTGTTCCCCAATGAAAGCCCCGTGGGCCTGGACACCGCCCATATACGCGCCGGGCTGGAATTTTTCTCATACGGCTACGCCGAGGACCCCGAACTGATTTCGGATTGGCTGGAGGCGCTCAACTGGGCGGAGATCCAAAGGGTGCACGAAACCGCGGACTCCTCGCTTTCCCCCGTCGCCCTGGTCTTCGCGGACCAGGCGGATAAGAACCAGACCCTGTTCTCGCCGGCGTTCCTGCGGCGCGAATTTTTCCCGCGCCTGAAAAAACTGGTGGACGCCTGGCATTCGCACGGAATTAAAGTGATTTTCCACTCCGACGGCAACCTCTGGCGGGTGCTGGACGATTTCAAGGCGGCCGGAATTGATGGTATCAACCCGCTCGAGCCGCTCTCCAAAATGTACGCCGGGGACGTCCGTAAGTGCTACCCGGATTGGGTGCTCATGGGCGGCATCGATGCCAGCCAGTTGCTGCCCTTCGCAACTCCCGATGAGATTCACCGTACCGTTCGCAAAACCATTCACGAAGCCGGCCCAAATGGCAGGCTGTGGCTCGGGTCCAGCACGGAAATCCACCCCTCCATGCCGGTGGAGAACATATTCGCCATGTGGGATGAAATCCTCACCTCGGGGTACTATCAAGGCTGAGACCGGCGGCTGGCCGGCCAGGCCCACTACATGCATCTCCAAGCGCGCTTCGTGATCCCCGGCGCGATAGCTATTCTGGCTTTCACCGGCCCCCTTTTCTGTCAAACCGGTGACGAAAAGGGCGTTATCGCGCCGGCTGTGTCCCTGAAGCGTATCGTGCCTGGCGGGCTAAAACCCGGCAGCGTGATGGACTGCAAGATCGAACGGCCCATATTTTTCGTGGACAGGGAAGTTCTTCCCGCCGGAACGCGGGTGCGGCTCGTGGTGAGTGAGGTCACGGAGAATCGTCGTCCAAAAACTGGACTCGCCCGGCGAATTGCGGCGCTGGCGACGGGATCCCCACGGCCGAAGGGCTCATACGCGATTACGCTTCGTTCTGCTGCCATCATCTTGCCAAATGGCGATGCGGTGCCAGCGCAAGCCCAAGTGTTGGGCATCCTCGATCAGCGGCGCCTTGTGGCTTCGGGCCGCAGAGGGGAACCGCGATCTACCGTCGTCGTCAGACTCACGCACATCCCGGACATACCGGTAAACGCCCGCCCGGGGGACACGG
>JAMCRM010000116.1:2776-8298 GCA_023380575.1 Acidobacteriota bacterium
CAGCTTGAGGAACTGCTCGCGCCGGGGATGGAGTGGTGGTGTGTCTGGTGGAACCGATTCGCGCCGGGGGTCGGGTTCTCGCTCCCGAAGGAAGCCTGTTCGAGGGCCGCGTAGCCCAATCGACGCCACCACGGCGGCTTCTGCGGCCAGCCAAATTACGGGTGAATTTCAACCGGTTGCTATTGCCCGGAGGTGCGAGCGTACCGGTATCGACTGTGCTCAGCGCCGTCGATGCCGACCGGGGCGCGGGTGACCGGCTGGATTCGGAAGGCGCCGTCTCAGGCGGCACGGCAGGCAAGAAACGGTTCGCTATCGACCTCGGGGTGGCCTACGCCACGGGCAAGATTGCCGATGACCTTCTGGAAGAGGGCATCAAATGGGGCTTTGGCGCCGCGGTTTCCGGAACGGCTGCCACGGTGGCTCGTTACACCGGCATCGGGACAGGCTTCGTTTTTCTGGTAATCCAGCGCGGCCACGATGTGCGCCTGCCCCGGTACACGGAACTGGAGTTGACGTTCAGCCGTCCGGCAACGTTTTAGCGTATGCGGCCATTTACAGAAGGGTTATGATGTAGGCAGAAGAGGAGTGGTCAAGGAGGAATCGATCATGCCTCATTACGTTTTCTTCTGCCAGGATTGCCAGAAAGAGTTTACCCGGGTTCTTCACATCTCCGATCTGGAAAAAGGCGATATCGCGTGTCCGGACTGCGGCGGTAAGAACGTCACCCAGAAAGTGGCAGCTTTCGCCGCCGTAACGTCCAAAAAGAGCTAAGCTTGCGGATCAGGCCCGACCATCCGCTGCGGCGGCTGTTTAATAACTTGGTGGAACGGGAGTTGCCCGCCGACCCGGAGGTGGCAACCTACGTCGCGGATTTGCTGGCCGGTTTTGTCCACGTAGACGATTTATATCGCATCCGCAATGCGCGTGGTAGACGCCTCGAAGACGTAGCGGAGATGCTGGTGGAGTCAAATCCGCTACTCCAGGCCGCCTCCTTCGACCGCGAACGGGAAGTCCGCAAGCACATCGGCGACTACACCCTCTTCGTGACAGGCATGTTTCCGGAGTACGTGGCGGCGCTGCCCCGCCGGGGTTTGCGGCCGGACAGCATCGTGGATTACGTCAAGGCGGGCAAGGAATCCTACCGCATCGTGGCAGCCTTCGATCAGTTCGAATACCGCGATGTAGCTCCGCTTTTCCGCAAACTGGCGGAACAATTCGAGTACTGCGTCTACGGGCTGAACCGCGTAAAGGGCGATCTGGAAGCCATGCGCGAGGAGCACTACCGCACGTGGCGGTGCGGCTTGCTGGAGAACTCCGGGTGAAGGCTACCTGATCTCGCGGTAGGCGATGTCGCGCAGCCCGGCCCGGGTGGTGTAGGAGGCAATGCCGAAGGGCTTCGAAAGATAGATCTCGCCTTCCCGCAGGCTGATGACGCGCTTGGCCAACTCCACCTTGATCACCTGTTCGTCATCGATCCAGGCCGTAATGGCCTTATCCGTCACGCGCAGCCGGAAGGCGTACCAGCGGCCCTGTTCGAATTGCATGGAGCGCGTGGTTTCGTTCTCAGACGCATCCAGTCCGTCCAGGCTGGAGAGCCCCACGACATCTCCACCCCAGCCTCCGTTGATCCAGGAGCAGTAGGAATCTCCCACCGGAAAGGTGATGCCGGCGAAGAAGTCGCTGCCCTCCAGCCGTGCGGCTTCCAACCGAACCTCGTAGTTGGACGTCGGAAATTGCCCCGCCCAGTTCACGCCGGTCAGCAGCCCGGTTCCGAGGATGATGGCGTCCTTTTCCACGCGCACCTCGCCCTGTCCCATAAACGGCGTCTCCTTCCAGCCCGCCAGCGACTTGCCGTCGAACATGGAGTGCCAGTCACTCTTCGTGTTCTGAGCCGGAAGACCGGTTACCAGCCAGAAGTTCGCCACCATCAGCGGCAGCCAGATACGTAATCGCCAGATCATAGTTCTATTTTCGCAGTCACCCAATCCGAATGAAGGCCGCTTTGGATAACGTAATCGTCACCGGCGGGCTCAAATGACGTAAGCCACAAGTTCTGCCCTGCTTCGACCGGTCGGATCTGTATTTTCTTCGATCGCCGACGCGGCGCTTCCTCAGTAGCCATCTCGCGGTCCGCGAAGATGGCGCGCGGTCCTCCCGCCGTCATGAGACTCTCCAGCCGCAGCAGGAGGTCCACACGCTGCAACGGCACGAGCTTCCCCAGGGGGCCCGGGTCCCGGCTGTGATAATACCTGCGGACCCGCAGGATGCGGCAGACCAGCGGCGTTCCCTTCGGGGCCAGGCGTTTCGACCCGTCCGCCAAATCGGTTGTAAGCGCCGCTCTGACCATGTCCCCAGCCGCCGCCGTGGCTACGTGGATATCTTTGGCCAGGGCCAGGCCGAAGCGAAGTCCGGCGGGAAGAGGCTCTTGCACTTGTTTCGCGGCGGCTTTTTCTGAAGGTTCGTCCGGCGAAGCGTCAAACTTGACCGTGGATTCCCCCAGAAACTCACGGCAGCCCGAATATACCGTGCGGTTCTCCATCTCCGATCCGTTGAGGTCTTTGATATGCAGGAGGGTATCGGAAGGCAGCAGGAAACCGGAGCCACTCAGCCGGAACCGGCCGTAGTTCATCGTGGTGGCGGCTTCGCAGGAACCGGTCTTCGTCGAGAGCTGGCTGGTTCGCACCGTCAACCGAACCAGGTCCGCGGTCTCGGGATCTGCCAGCACGGTACCTTCGTATGCCGTTGTTACCGCGCTTGTTTCGGACCGGAACTCGTAATGACTCCCTCCCAGAGGTACCCGGTACCGGAATTGCGCCAACCTTCGCCCCTGGTCCGTGACATCGCCGGCGTACGAGAAGCTCGCGCTGTCCGAACGGAACACCAGGTTGAGAAAGCCCTGGAAATAACCGGTTGACACGACCCCGTCGTTGACCACATCGGAGAGATTTCGGTCCTTGAACTGGCTTTCACCCGTCCAGGAGTAGACCTCGCGCTTATGGGCGATCGCCACCTCCAGCCGGAGGCGGTCCGCGGTAGTGGGCAGCAGCTTCCACCCGGTGTGGCGCGACCGCTCAAGTTCCTCACAGTCATGCGCGTAGATGAACTGCTCGGGCGCGAATTGCAAGCGATCGATCGTCTGGATACACAGGTAGCGGGGGATCTGGTCCACCGTGCGCAGCACCTTTTCGCGGACCCGCGACAGCAGTTCGCTTCTATCCATCTGTGCCAGCAACGGCGCGGCCAGCCCCACCAACAAAAGCAGTTTCCGCATATTCCCGCGCCACCGCGGCCATTATGAAACTCTTTATCTGACGGCGTCAATGCCTGTATCATGGATCCACATATGAAACAGATCGAGTACCACGGCCGCCGCGCCGTGCGATTGGAGAACGACAAGCTGCGTGTCACGCTGCTGGTGGAAGGCGGCCACGTCGCCGAAATCGCGGACCAGGCCAGCGGAGTGAATCCGCTGTGGACCCCGCCGTGGCCCAGCATCGAACCCTCCGCCTACAGCCTCGAGAAGTATCCGCTTTATGGAACCGACTCAGAGGCGAAGCTTTTGTCGGGTATCATGGGGCATAACCTGTGCCTGGACTTGTTCGGCGGGCCGGGGCCCGAAGAGGCCGCCGCTGGTTTTACCGCGCACGGAGAGGCCTCGGTGCTGCCCTATACCTTCGCCGAGGACGGTACCGGCCTGGTGGCCACCCTCACCATGCCTTTGGCGCAATTGCGCTTCGAACGGCGCATCCGCCTGGCGCCGCAGGGAACCGCAGTGCAATTTACCGAGACCGTGGAAAACCTGACCTCTTTCGACCGCCCCCTGGCGTGGACCCAGCACGTGACCCTGGGGCCGCCTTTCCTGGAGCGCGGCAGCACGCAGTTCCGCCTCACCGCCACCCGCGCCAAGACCTTCGAAAAGGATGGCTGGGAAGGCCGCGGCGGACAGAAACTCAATACGGAATTCGAGTGGCCGTTTTGCCCCGCGGCAAACGGCGGCACGCTAGACCTGCGCGTCTACAACAGCGCGCCCGTTTCCGGCGGCATCACTACGCAACTGATGGACCCTGCGCGCGAGCAGGCCTTCTTCATCGCTTACTCCCCGGCTTCCCGCCTGGCCTTCGGTTACGTCTGGCAGCGCGAGGACTTCCCCTGGATGGCGCGTTGGGAGGAGAACCACTGCCGCGCAGCAACGCCCTGGAACAGCCGGGCCATGACCTGCGGGATGGAATTCGGCGCCTCCCCCATGCCCGAAAGCCGGCGCGAGATGGTGGAGCGCGGTAAGCTCTTCGGTGTGCCCGCCTACCGCTGGCTGGGCGCCAAATCGCGCATACAGGTAAAATACTGCGCCTTCCTGGTGAACGCCGCCGCCATTCCTGAAAAGGTGGTGTGGGAGGGAGACCGCGGCTACCTGGCCATGTAGCGGTCCACGTTCTCCCGGGTAACCAGTTGGAACGGGATGAGCACCTGTTTCTGGTAGGGCTGACGGGTGGCGATTTTGACAGCGGTCTCGATAGCCGTGCCGCCCTGTCCCTTGGCGTCCTGGAATACGGTGGCATCCAGGCGGCCTGCCTTCACTGCTTCGAGAGCGTCGGCGATGGCGTCTACGCTGGCCACCACGACTTTATCTTTCATCCTGGCCTGCTCCAGCGCGAGCACCGCCCCCATGCCCATCTCATCGTTGTGGGCGAACACTGCGTTAATCGCGCTTCCGTAGGATTGGATCCAGTTCTCCATCAGGGTCACGCCCTTGGCGCGGTCCCACTCGGCGGTCTGCTCGGCCAGTAGTTTCAACCCGGGGTATTTGGCGAGCACTTCGCGCGCTCCCCGGTCGCGGTCGATCTGCGCGGTCTGGCCCATGAAGCCGTGCATCATGACGACATTCCCGTGGCCCTTCAGGCGGCGGGCAATGTACTCCATGGCGATGCGGCCCGCCTCTTCGTCGCGTGAACCCACGAACGCCGTCGGCGCGGACCGCGTTTCGGAATTGACGTTGATCACCGGAATTCCCGCGGCCACGGCCCTATCTACCGCGGGAGAACTGGCCTCCACTTCGCAAGGGTTCAGGACAATCGCATCCACCTTCTGAGCGGTCAGGTTTTCCACCTGCTGGACCTGCCTTTCGGCGCTGCGCTGGGCGTCGTTGACAATGAGCTGCACGCCCAGTTCCCTGGCCTTCGCCTCCATGGCCTGGTTCAGCATGACGATGAACTCCTGGGAAAGGCCCATCAGGGCGACGCCGATAACCAGCGGCTTCTTCCCGCCTTCGGCCGTCTCCGCCGGTTTCCGGCCGCAGGCGGCCAGCAGGCAAGCCGCCACCGCGACGCCCGCCAGAGTCTTCCTTACCGTCATTTTTCCTGTCTCCTGTCCAGCCACACGGCGCCCACAATAATCAGCCCTTTGACAATCTGCTGGTAATAAGACGAGACATTCAGCAGGTCCAGGCCGTTATTGATCACGCCCATGAGCAGCGCTCCCAGAATGGTACCGCCGACTCCCCCCACCCCGCCGGACAGGCTGGTCCC
>JAMCRM010000117.1 GCA_023380575.1 Acidobacteriota bacterium
TGGGTGGGTTGATTGCGCCTTTTCCGGGGATCTGGGCCATTGACCGCCTTCTTGTTCTGCTCAGGCTGGTATAGGGGGTTTTCAATATGTGGAAAGAATGGATGACTGCCTTGCGGCTCACGATTGTGATGACGGTCCTCACTGGGCTGCTGTATCCTGCAATCACAACGGCCGTCGCTCAGCTTTTCTTTCCGCGCCAGGCAAACGGCAGCCTTGTGACGCGGGATGGCCGCGTGATTGGCTCTTCGCTGATTGGACAGCAGTTCACGCGGCCGGAGTACTTCCACCCTCGCCCCTCGGCCGCCGGCGCTGGCTACGATGCTGCCGCTTCCGGTGGATCCAACCTCGGGCCAACGAGCCAAGAGCTGGTGGACCGCGTGACCAAGGCGGTTGCCCAGTACAAAGCTGAAAATCCCGATTTCCACGGCCCTGTGCCGGCCGATGCCGCTACGGCCTCCGCCAGCGGTCTGGATCCGGATATCACGCCCGCAAACGCCGAAGCACAGGTGGACCGGGTGGCCGCGGCGCGTTCGATCCCTCCCGCGGCGGTCCGTGCCCTGGTCAGGCAGATGATGCAGGAGCGCGGCCTCGGCGTGTTCGGCGAGCCGCGGGTCAACGTGCTGCAGCTCAACCTGGCTTTGGATGCGCGTTTCGGTGCGCGCTAACATGATGCTGAAGACCGATTTCCCACGCGCATCCCGAGGCACGTATGCCAGCGGGTGAAAGCAGACCGGATCCGGACCTCCTCCTGCGCCAGGTGCAAGCCGAAGAAACGCGGGCGCGGCGCGGCCGGCTGAAAGTGTTCCTCGGATACAGCTCCGGCGTGGGCAAGACCTTTACCATGCTCGATGAAGGCAGGCGCCGCCGCGAGCGCAACGGCGAGGACGTTGTGGTGGGAGCCTTACAGGAGAAGCGTCCGCCGGAAGCCGAGGCCATCCTCGCGCGCCTGGAAGTAATTCCGACACGGCAGATTAACGGCCGGCCTTGCATCGATGTGCCCGCCCTGCTGCGGCGCCGGCCTCGTGTCTGCCTGATCGACGGCTTGGCCTACGAGAACCCCGGGGAGTGTGGAAACGAGCACAGATGGCAGGATGTGCGTGAGCTGCTGGATGCGGGCATTTCGGTCATCACCACCATCAACCTGCAATACATCGCCGAGTACCAGGACCGAGTCGCGGCTATCACGGGTAGGCGTCCCAGCGTTACCGTCCCCCTCACATTTATCCAGGCGGCCGATGACATCGAAATTGTGGACGCCCCGGCAGCCGAAGCTGTCCAGCACGCCGACGGGGAGGCCGCGGGATCCGTTACGAGCCGTAAGCGCCGGTTGGCCGCTCTCCGGGAACTCGCGATGTATTGCACGGCGTGCACTCGCAATGGGGCACACAGGAGAGAATCCTCGTATGCGTGACAGCGCGTTCGAATGCCGCCCGGATGATTGCCAGCGGCAAGCGCAACGCGGACCGGCTTCATGCCGAACTGTATGTGGTGTACGTGGAACAAGCCGAATTGACCGATTCCGACCGGGTGACTCTGGCCCGCAATCTCTCCCTTGCCAGCGAGGCCGGCGCCCGCGTCGAAGTCCTGCCCCGGGGAGATCCCATCGCTGCGATCTTGAACTTCGCCAGGGAACGCGGCATCACGCAGATTTTCATCGGCCACACGCAGCGGCGCGGCTGGTGGACCCGGCTGCTCGGCGGTCCGGTGGATCGGCTTATACGGAGGGCGGAAGGAATGGATGTGCAGGTTTTCCCGCACTAGCCTGCCATGACCGGCCACCTCAAGCTGTACCTCGGTTACGCCGCGGGCGTTGGCAAGACGTTTCAGATGCTGACCGATGCTCAGGATCTGAGAAGTCAGGGCAGGGATGTTGTCGTCGGCTACTTTGAATCTCACGGCAGGCAGGACACCATCGCCGTCACGGAAGGGCTCGAAATCATTCCCCGCCGGACGATCCAATACCGGGGCGCCACCTTCGAGGAAATGGACACAGACGCGATTGTTAACCGCGCGCCGGAGGTCTGTCTGGTTGACGAATTCGCGCACACGAACGTACCCGGCTCCCCGCGGGCAAAGCGGTGGGAGGATGTCAGGGTGCTGCTCGACCACGGCATCGACGTGTTCACGACGATGAACATTCAGCATCTGGAGAGCGTGAACGATCAGATCTTCCACATCAGCGGCATCCGAGTCCGGGAGACGATCCCTGACTGGGTGATGGCGCAGGCCGACGACGTGGTCATGGTGGACCTGACGCCGGAAGCCTTGCTGAACCGGTTGAAACGCGGCGCCGTTTACGCGCCGGACAAAACCGCCAGAGCGCTCGAGAATTTCTTTCGTGAGCCGACGCTGGTGGCATTGCGCGAGATGGCGCTTCGCCAAACCGCGCACGAAGTGGATATTCGCCAAGCCATTTCGGAACGGGACGTTCCGGTTCCCTCGCGCCGGCTGCAGGCCCACGAGCGTTTGCTGCTGCACATCACGGCAGACCCGTCCACCGCGGCGCTGATCCGGCGCGGGCGGCGGCTTGCCGATTTTTTGCAGGCGGATTCCATCGCGGTGGCCGTGGAGCGCTCCACGAGTCTGGACACCCTGGCGCCCGAGGAACGGAGCCGCCTGAGTAAGCATCTGGAATTCGCTCGCAACCTTCACATCGATACGAGGATCCTCGAAAGCGACGATCCGGCCGCGGCGCTCATCGATTTCGCCCGCGCTAACAAGGTCACGCAGATCCTAATCTCCCGTCCGGCGCGGTCGCCTTGGACAGCCGCACTCGGCCGCTCAGTGGTCCAGCGCGTCGTCCAACTCGCCCGCGAGATGCGGGTCACGGTGGTGGCCGACCGGACCAGAGCAGCGAAATAGTGTGCGGCCTTGCCGGGCATCTCAGGCCTTCATAGCCGGCACGAGAGTTACCGGGCCGAGCAGGCCCGATTTCCTTAACGGCGCATCCTTGGGCCAGACTCTGATGATGCTGAACGTGAAGCGGCCGGTGGGACTCGGCTTGCCATCGAGCAGCCACTGCGGGTACTTCGAAATATTCTGCTGCACGCCTCCGCCGCCAGGGCCGCCCATCGCCGCCGCCATCCCGCCGCCCGAACCCCACTCGCAATCATCGGGAAGGTTCGCATCGCCAATCAGCCGATTGGGCCACAGATTCACCACGGTGAGTTCGAGCGAATTCGCGCCTGCGCGGGCGGCGCCGGTGATGTCGATCTTGAACGGCTTCTTCCACAGAATGCCAAGTTCCTTTCCATTCCATTTCACCCGCGCCATGACTTCCACGCTGCCAAGGTCGAGATACACGAGCCGGCCCCGGCCCAGCATCGAAGCCTCAACCTGAATGGTCTTCGTGTAAGTCGCTTTTCCCGAGAAGTAGCGCACGCCGGACTCGCAATGGTCGCTCCAGGAGACCCACTCCGGCAACTCGATTCGCTCTGGAGCGCCCCAGCCGGGCGTGAACCGCACGCTCCACGGCCCCGCTATCCTGACGGGTGCGGGGAGCGTTGGCGCGTGGACGTGGCGAGTCGCGCCCGTGGCGGTCCGCAGCGTGTACCGGCCCGCTTGCCACACCAGGCTTTCAAAGCCGCCGCTCGGAGCCCGGCTCACCTGGATCATGCCGCCAATGCCGGTCGCCAGCGCGTTGCCGTCGCGAGTGACGCCGGTGAGGCGGTCCGCTTCGGGGGCGCTGTTCGGCCGAAATACGACGAACACCGAGCCGAAATCGGAAAGGCGAATCGGCAGGCTGGCAACTCCATTGGCCTCCGAATACATCGCCGGCTTTTCGATACTCCCCGTCTCGGGCCACCAGAACTCAGGACGCCTCCCGCATACCCTGAAATTGCACACCGCTTCGACGGGCGCGCCACGCTTGTTGGCGACGAAGTAGATCTCGGACCCGTCCTCCGCCCGGCGGTGGATGTACCGGAACGGCGGGGGATCTCCGCATGAGAAATCCACGGGCACGCCCATGGCGGCCAGAACCTCTTGCGGCTTCTTCCCCCAAATCACGCGGCCCTTTCCAACGCGACGCTCACCAGGCGCTCTGGCGTCACCCCAAAGACGATTCACGATCTCCTTCAACTCCGTTTCGCACTGCGGGTAATTCGTGAGGCTCGGGGACTTCAACGGCGGCGGGCCGATGACGGTCATGCCATCGTTCACCAGGGTCTCGATGCGTCGCGCCAGTTCCGGTGTCATTACTCCGGCCATCACTTGTTCGCCTGGACCCGGCAGCACCATCGCCCGGTAGCTCATGCCATCGGGGAGGACAATGCGGCCATCCTTGATAGAAACGCGTTTGAATACAACGTCCGCCGTGCAGCCGTCGAAGTTGTATCCCGGTGGATCGGGGGGAACGGGATTCGAGTAGTTTACACCGGGCGGCATAAACCGGTTCGGCGCGCCTTCAGCCTGCATGTAAAGAAGGTCCGCCACGAACAACCCTTTCTGCAGCAGGTATTGGCAGCGGGTCAGGTATTCGTGCCAGGGCTTGGTTTCCTCCCACCAGGTCTGTGTGCGCTCATAATGGACGCCCCAATATGCCATGGTCATGCCCGGTTTGCGGTTAAGCCAGGGCTGCATGGCATACCTGTGGAAGATAAAACGATTAATGCCCGCGCAAAAAGCCCAGTCGCCCTGGGGCTTCATGAGCGCGGGGTGCGCCAGCCAGTTTTCGCCGGGGACGGCCGTGAACGCTTCGGCCGGGACCAGCCGCCTGCCATAAATGTGGGCGGCCGATGCCATCGTCGGCGTCCAGGAATACGTGCGCAGGTATTCGGTGGTGAAGTCGCCGCACTCCCCCACTGGCTGGGTTTCACGCCGGTACCAGAATTCACTCTGCGGCGTGTCGGATTCACCGGCTACGCGCATCTCATCGAGCGGGTCGCCATCGTAAGCCTCGCAAGAGAAACTCAGCCCGCGCCTCTTGGCCAGCTCGCGAAGATGTCCCACGTAGTTCTCGGCGATCATATCCGAGACGGTCTTCCGCAGGTCCCAGAGGAACCGCTCGGAAATCTCGATATCTCCCACCACGCGGCCGGCGATTACCGGCAGGTATGGCGTGATATCGTAGCCGCAGCGGCGGCGGAACTCCTCGCCGAACCGCGGCGTCCAGTTCTGCGAACCGACTTCCCAACTGTCCACGTGGGTCGCGACAAGGGCCTTGTCGGAGAGCGGCCCAATCAGGCCGGCAAGCTCGGCGATGAAACTGTTGAACTGCAGTTCGGCGGCTTGCTTGCTGAGTTTGTCGCACTCCAAACCCGCTCCACCAGGTGATGTGGGGTGATTCGTCCTACCCGTAGAGACGTGTCCGAACCGCATCACGGTCCAGTTGCCGGCCGGCGCATCCCATGTCAGCCGCCCCTCCCGGAATGCGGCGGTGAGGTCCACAATCCGTTCCCGGTCGATGCTGGCGTCCGCGGGCGCCGCCTCAGGAGTAACCGGCAGCATGGGGAAGGACCAGGGACCGACGCCATTACCGGCAACCGGCGGTGTGGACCTGGCGTCAAAGTCCGCTTTGAACCGGATATCGGAGATGCGATATGCGGTGTTCCCCGGAGTGGGAAAGGCGATCACCGCGATATCTTTGTAGAAATCGCCCCCGGGGCCGCTTAGAGATCCGTCGCTTTCGGTCGAACGCCGCGGTTTGGGGAGATCTCCATCGAAGCGGCGGCCTCCCTCGAGGGAAAGCTCGGAATAGACCACCATCTGCATCGAAAGCTCCGGTGTGATCCATGGACCGGCGCTCCCCGTCCAGCCGGCGTCGTTATTCATGTTGATAACGATTCCCAGTCTGGCGGCTTCCTGGCAGGCCCATTGGAACATGTCTCGCCAAATCCGGGTGCCGAACCCTACCGAACCCGCCGGCGTCCCGTCCACTTCCATGATCAGGACACCCCCGATGCCGACGCGTTCCATGGCTTCGAGATCGGCCGTGATGCCTTTCCTGGTCAGGTTGCCATTGATCCAAAACCAATACACCCACGGGCGGAAGGAACCCGGGGGCTGCGCGAATCCGTTCGCCATTTCCTGCCCTGCCGCCGCATCCGCCACGCGAGGTGTCGCTAGACTCAGCCAGAATCCCGCCGAAGCGCCAACAGCACTTCCAAGAAATATTCTGCGGTTCATTTTGACATCACCTTTGTCGCTACCTGGATTCCGGCGCACGCGTGTCCTGCTGAGTTACTGTTTGGGAGGCGTAACGTCGCTCACCGGGAGATCCCAGTGGGCCAGCAGAATTGCGAAGCGGCGTTGTTCCTCGCGCTGGTAAGTCTGCTGGTCCGGCCAGAGTAGCTTGATGAGCTTCTCTTCCTCAGGGTTGGCTGTCGTCGCCACGGTCGAGTTCTTGAATCGAATCGTGACGCGGTAGTCCCACCGCGAGTCTTCCGTCATGTGATTTGCCGGCGTCTCGATTTTCACCGATAGAATACGGCCGCTCTGGGCGATCCTCTGCAGGAGTGGATAGTGGTTCTTGAGAAACAGTTGCAGGAATTCCTGCTGATGTCCCCAGCGGACCTTGTAGTAGTACTCCATCGTGTAAGGTTGGTCGGGCGCGCTTTGCGGCGGGGCGCCTTGGGCGAGCAGGAAATTCGCGGGCGCCAGGAGCAGTAGGGCAAGAAATGCTTTCATCATCGGTTTTTCCCGTTATAGCGCATTACCGGCGCTCCATGGCGAGTGTTTGGCCGGCGCTGTTTCAAACCGGCGTTGACTCAATATACAATCAAGGGCACTGGAATATGGAACCGGACCTGTCGTTGACCGAAAAATTGCGAGCATTCTTGCTCTCCAGCGGGGCCGACTTGGCCGGCTTCGGGCCGTCGTCCTTACTGGAAGAGGCGCCGGAAATAATGCGCCCAAGCCGGTATCTGCCCTCCGCCCGCTCGCTGGTTTCCATCGGGCTGCGCATCAATGAAGCGGCCTGTGACCTGATTGCACGGGCGGTGCGCGAGGGCGCGATGCCGCCCTCCTACCATTCCTACCAGTGGTTCACACTCTCGATCATTAATCCCAAGCTCGACGAATTGGCCTATCTTGGGGCGAAGTTCCTCGAAGATCGCGGTTGGCTGGCCTATCCCGTGCCGGCCAACATGCCTCACGATATCCGGCCGACTCCGGAATACCCGGGCGGCCCAGGCGACCTCTCTCATAAGCACGCGGCGGTGGTGTGTGGGCTGGGCGACATCGGCTGGAACAATCTTCTGATCACCCCTCAGTTCGGCCCACGTCAAAAGTTGGTCACCATCATCACGGAAGCTCCGCTCCGGCCCGACTCGCTTTTGAATGAGAAGGTTTGCGATCCCTCCGCATGCGGCTGGTTGTGTGCCCGCGCGTGTCCGACGGGAGCTATCCCCGGCAACGGGAGCCGAAAAGCGTCCATGCGTATCGGGGAGAAGCAGATCGAGTACGGGCGCATTATAGGATGGCGTTGCCGGTGGGGTTGCAGCGGCATGTTGCGCTGCGCCGGTGGGGCCAAAGACATTCCTCTGCCTCGCAAAGAGCCTACGCCTGAGGAACTGATGGAATATAAAGCGCAGGCGGACCCCTGGCAAGAGCGTTTGAAACGCTACACGGGGCTGATCCCCTACTGTGGCCGCTGTCTTTGCGTGTGTCCCGCTCCGGCCGGCCGTCGGTTGAGCGGTTTAGGAAGTCCTCGGGAAGACGGCGGGATGGCTTAAGGCGAGAGCCTGAACGACAGCCGGCCCGGCAACACTAACGCGTATAGAATAGAGACGATAGAGTTGAGGGGGAATCTCCTCTAAGTACAGGAGCGAGTGGTTCCCCCCGAAGCCAAGAGGGATTGCTGGCTTATGGTCTTTTCCACAGAAATCAATTCGAGAATCGAGGCTGCAAAGCGCGCCGTTATAGCGGCGGGCAAATATTTGGGAAGCCGCCAGTATCACGCGGCCCTGGCCGGCAACATCAGCGCACGCATCTCGGAAGAGTTGATACTCTGTACGCGGCACGGCGCCGCCAAGGAAGCGCTGAGGCCGGATGATTTGCTGGTATGCGACTTGGACGGGCACAAGATCGAAGGCGCGGGCGAGCCGACGTCCGAATTCAATATGCACCGGGTGGCATACGCCATGCGGCCGGAGGTGGGCTCGGTAGTCCATGCACACCCACCCACGGCGACTGCGTTCGCGGCGGCCAGTGTCCCGCTCGACCAACTCCAGTTGCCGGAGATGCTGGTGCTTCTGGGGCCTGTGGCGCTCGTTCCTTACGCCACGCCGGGAAGCGAAGCCCTTGCCCGCCAGGTGGCCGGATTCCTGCCCGGCCACGATGCCTTCCTGCTCGAAAATCATGGCGCGCTGACCGTAGGAAGAAGCGCGCGACAAGCCGCACTGCGGATGGAGCTTATCGAGCAGAACGCACGCATTACCTTGATGCTTCGCGATCTGGGTAAGCCGTTCGTTTTGCCTCCCGGCGAGCGGGACATTCTCCTCGGATTTCGGCCACGGATGGCAACGTGGGCCTGCGAGGTGGATGAGGGGCAGGACAGATGAGAAGTCACGCACACCGCGCTGAACAACCGATCCTTTTTTACGCCAAATAGAACAGAGGGATATTACGATGGGAGAACTGCTGTATGTGTCAAAGGCAAGGGTTTACAAGGAGCCCGGCAAAGGAAAAGTAAAGAAAACCTATATTGAAGGCTTCCCGGAGCCGATTCGAATGGGGCTACACGGGGAAGTCAAAAAGTTCTTCCATGTTGAGGGTGGGGAGGACTTGCCGACCACGCTGGACTACGTGGTAGCCGCTTTGGGTAGTTGCCTCACCGGAACACTGGGAAGCGCACTGGAAGCACGCGAGATTCCAGTCGGGCCGGAAGACCTGTCCGCGGAGGTCGAGGGCTGCATCGAAAACGTGGACGGCAAACCACTCGTTACTCGGGTCCACGTCAAGTATCATCTTAGGGTTCCGAAAGGGAAGAAAGCCGAAGTGCAAAGAGCCCTCGACCACCATGAGAAGTACTGCGCCGTCTCTCAAAGCCTGCGTCGCGGCATTGCCGTGGACTGGGAAGGAGAGATTCGCGAAGAATAGAGAGCATCGCCCGGGGCTTGGGCTGGGACCCCATAGAACCCTACAGGCCGCCCCTGCCCGGCTCCGGCAAACGGCCGCGGGAATCGGCCCAGGCCCAGTAGATCGCGGTCAGGGAACTTAAGATTCCCGCGGCGGCCCCTATCGTGCGCGGGCTGTAGTATTGCGAGCATATGCCCGCCGCGGCCATCGAAATCATCATGACGCTCCAGCGTAGCGACTCCATGGTGGCGAAAACACGGCCGCGGTAGGCGTCTTCGGTGTGGCGCAGCAGTTGCACGTTGTTGAGCACCGAGCAGACCGCCATGCCCACGCGCGAGAGCAGCATCATGAGCAGCGCCGCCCAATAGCTGTGCATCTGGCTGAACAATACGTAAGTGGCGCCGTGCAGCACATACGCAACGGTGACGATGCGTTTGTAGCCGCGAAAGCCCGTGCGGCGCCCGATGACGTGGCCCAAGCCGCCGCCGATGAGCAGTCCGACCCCCGCGAAGCCCCATATCTCCCCGATGCCCGCCGCGCCGCGATGGAACACCTGCTCGCCGAAAAGCGTGAAGAGGATCTGCGCCGCGCCGCCGCCTGTCGCCCAGCCAACCGAGATCATCCCGATGCCGAAGATCAACGGGACCGACCACATATAGCGCAGCCCTTCGGCATACTCGTGCCACGGCCGCAGCGCAGTAGTGGCCGCCTCCGCGTCGCGCCTGGCCCGGAAGCCTTCCTTCAGATGCAGGCGGGCGATGCACATCGCCGAAAACAGGAACGAGAGCGAGTTCATGACAAACGCCCACTCGTACCCGAGCCGGGCGGCGCTCCATCCCGCCAGCATGGTGCCGAAGGTGAGCGTGGCCCACTGGGTGGTCTGGGTGAGGGAATTGGCGGTGTGCAACTCGGACGCCGTGGCAATGGCCGGAAGAATCGCCGCGCGCCCGCTGGTGAAAAACGGGGAGGCGAACATCAGCAGTGCGCTGAGCACGTAGAGCAGCCATGCGCGCGGGTGTCCCACCGTCACGATGAAGGCCAGCGCGACCACCATGCGGATCAGGTCGCTGGCGATCATGACGTGCTTGCGGTCGAAGCGATCGAGCACCACCCCGGCAATGGGACCTGCCAGCGTGGCGGGGATAGCGCGCGCCAGCATGACGCCGCTTACCAGCAATCCGGAGCCGGTGGTCTCCATGACGAGGCTGAAGACGGCGATGTTGTTGAAATAATCGCCGATTTCGCTGACCACCTGGCCCATCCAGGTATACCGGTAGTTCGGGTTTTTCCGCAGCAGGTCTGAAAATTCGGATAGCAAATTCCCATCATAACCGGATGCGGAGTTGAGCCTTGCCCCGCGCAGGCATCATAATAGAAATGCCGCAGTTTCAACGAACGCTCATGTTGTCCGACCACCAATCAGCCGCAACGGCCGACGCGCCGCAACTTGCCGTGGCCGCCACTTTCACGGCGGAAGCGCTCCAACCGGCGCTCGCCTTCTGGATGCGCGAGCTCGGCTGGGAATGGACCATCCATTTCGCATCCTATAATCAGGTTTTCCAGCAGTTGCTGGACCCCGCCAGCCTGCTCTCGCGGAACCGTGGCGGCGTGAATGTGGTGCTGGTGCGCTTTGAGGACTGGGCGCGTTTTGACGGCGAGCCCTCGCTCGCCAGGCTCGAAGAGAACGTGCGCCATTTCGTGGAGGCGCTGCGGCGGGCGGCCGGCGCCATGTCCGCGCCGCTTCTGCTGTGCCTCTGTCCCGCTTCGCCGGCTTTCCAGGCGGACGCGCATCGCGCCGCGTTCCTCCTGGAGATGGAAGAGCGCCTGGCCGCGGGCATTCGCGATCTTGCCCCGGTTTACCTGGTCCGGGAAGCCGAACTGGCCCGCCTCTATCCCGTCGCCGAACCGCACGACCCGCACGGAGACGAACTGGGCCGCATCCCCTATACCCCGCATTGGTTCGCGGCCATGGGAACGCTGGTGGCG
>JAMCRM010000118.1:0-10633 GCA_023380575.1 Acidobacteriota bacterium
GCCAGGGCGGCCGCTGGGGGCCACCGATAGTTCCGTGGAAGCAGCCTGGGACTACGACGTTGATGATTGGCGCAAGGATTTCGTGGCCCTGGTAAAGGACCTGGCCCCGCAGGTGATCCGCTATGGCGGGCTGGTCAGCCGCTATTACAAATGGCGCGAGGGCGTGGGACCGGTCGCGAAGCGCCCTTCGATGCGCAATTATGTGTGGGCCGGAAAGGAAACCAACCGCGTCGGCACGCACGAATTCCTTGACCTCTGCCGCCGTGTCGGCGCCGAGCCGCTCTATTGCGTGAATTTCCTCAGCGATGGCGAAAAGCGCTATCGTAGTACGCCCGAGGGCGACCGCACCGGAGACGCGCGAGAGGCGGCCGACTGGGTCTCCTACGCCAATGATCCCGACAACCGCGAGCGCAAAGCCAACGGGGCCGCCGAGCCCTACGGGATCAAACTCTGGCAGATCGGCAACGAGACCTCGTACGGCAGCGCGACTTTTGATCGGGACGAATCCGTGGCCCACACCGTGGAGTTTGCACGTGCCATGAAGCAGCGGGACCGTGGTATCAAGCTGATAGGCTGGGGCGACCACGGGCGGCCGGGCGGCGGATTATGGGCGCCCGCGCTCGTTGAGCGGGCCGGCGAGTACCTGGACATGGTGGCCATTCACATGATGGGCCAAAGCCCTCGTGGTCCCGATACCGTGCTGCGCGGCCTGCGCTACCAGGGGGAACCGGAACAAGCCTGGGCCGAGTTGCTTGAACTTGCGGGCAACGTGGAGAAACGTGTGATCGAACTGGAGCAGGCCATTGCGGCGCAGGGCTCGCAAGCGGGCATCGCGATCACGGAAGGCCATTTGAGCCTGAGCCCGCACAATGCCAATCCGATCCTGCTGGAATGGCTGTGCGCGGCTTACCACGCCCGCTCGCTGAACATCTACCAGCGGCACGGCGCGCGCGTGAAGATTGCGACCGCGGCGGATTTCGAAGGTAACCGCTGGACCGTAAACGCGGTCCTGCTACAGACGCCCAGAGGCATCAGCTATCTGACCCCGGCCGGTTCCATAGCGAGGCTGTTCCGGCGATGGAGCGGAGAGCAGGGTATAGCGGTGACCGCGGCGCCCTCAGGCCTGGACATTGCGGCAAGCCGCGCGGGCAATCGGATCTATTTGCACGTGGTGAATGTGGAATACGGCAGGTCCGTGGCGGCCGGCTTCGCGGTGAAAGGGACGGTGGTGAAGTCCGGCCGCGTCCACGCGATCGCTCCGGAGCATTTGAGGCAATCCGTGAGCCAGGATCAGCCGGATGTTTTCCGCCCCCGCGATTTCACGTTGCCCCCCGGGCCGGCGCTCGAATGGCGCTTCCCGGCTGGTTCGGTAAGCGTGGTGGAGTTGGAGACTGTGAAGATTGGCGAAAACGGTTGGTGAGCGCGGAAGGAATCGAACCTTCAACCTACTGATTAAGAGTCAGTTGCTCTGCCAGTTGAGCTACGCGCCCACGTTTTGGAGTAATGCTTGGGGCAGGCTTGGCACCGGATCTTCCCGGCGCCAAGTCGCATTATAGCATCTCTCTCGGGATGCGCTACTTTTCTGTCGCGTCTTGTACTTTTTCGAGAGACGCCGCCGCGATCTGCACGATGTCCATTAACTTGGGCGAAGGCCCTTCGAGCGTGCCGAAGGCGTCCCGGAACATCGTCTGGCAGAACGGGCAGGCCGTGCCCACCACCGGCGCGCCGGTCTTGGCCAGTTCCTGCGCTCGCTCTACGTTCACGCGGCGCCCCTTCTCTTCGCCCAGGAACATCTGGCCGCCGCCCGCCCCGCAGCAGAAGGAACGCTGGCGGGCCCGTGGCGGATCGATCACCCGGGTGGAGCGCGCCACTACGGCGCGCGGCTCGTCGTAGATGTTGCGGTAGCGCCCCAGGTAGCAGGGGTCGTGGAAGACCACCCGGTCGCCGCCCGCGCCGTTGGCGGGCAGTCGGGCCGCGTGACGGGCCAGCAGTTCGCTGTGATGCTCGATTTCGAAATTCGCCCCGAACTCTTTCCAGTCCGTGCCGATGGTCCTCACGCAGTGCGGGCAGATGGCCAGCAATTTCCCCGCGTGCGCGGAGTTGAGTTGCTCGATGTTGTATTCGGCCATTTGCTGGAACAGCAGGTCGTTGCCCAGGCGGCGCGCCGGGTCTCCGGTACACTTCTCGCGGCGCAACACCCCGAAGGTGATCCCCAGGTGCTGCAGCACCCGCGCCAGCGACAGAACGATCTCGCGCCCCTGCGGATCGTAGGAGCCCATGCAGCCGAGCCACAAGCAGTATTCCTGGGTGCCGTCGAAGTACGGCAATTCGTTCTTCTCGATAAATTTCTGCCGCTCCGTGGAGGAGAAGCCCAGGGAGTTGCCGTTGCGCTCCAGCGTGAGGAACAGCTTGGTGCCGTATTCGTCCTCCCAGCGTCCGGTGTTGACCGCTCCCCGGCGCAGGCCCACAATGATCGGCAGGTGCTGGATGCCTACCGGGCACTGGTACTCGCATCCGCCGCAGGTGGTGCACTGGAAGGCAGCCTCCTCGGAGATGTGTTTGGCCAGCAGGGGCTCCCCACCGGCGGTTCCGTCTTCCTTCAGATAACGGCGCAGACCCAGGATGATCTCCTTGGGGTTAAGGACCTTGCCCGTGTTGAAGGCCGGGCAGTGCTCCGTGCAGCGCCCGCATTCCACGCAACTGAAGGCCTGCAAAGCATCGATGCGGGTCACGTCCTTGCCGGTATCGAGCCCGAAATCCTCATCCCCGGCCAGCGGGGGAATCCTGCTGAACCCCTGCCGGCGTAGAAACACCGTCGCCGGGCTGATCATCAGGTGAAGGTGCTTGGTGTGCGGGATCAGGGGCAGGAAGGCCAACAGGGTAATGGTGTGCAGCCACCAGTTCACCTTTCCGGCAACGCTGGTCTCGGCGAAACCGATGCCGGGGACGCCAGCCAGGTACGTCACCATTAATAGAAAGATGAGCCCGGCAATGACCCCGGATTCCGGCGAAACCTTTCCCAGCCAGAGCGGCCGCACGAAAAACCGGCGGATGAACAGACCCGTGATCGCGATCGCCACCGCCACCGCGAACACGGCCACGAAGTACATATAGGCGCGGCTGAAGCCATCCTCACCCCTGAGGACGGGCAGGTTGAAGCCGCCGGCGAAATGGTTGATGCTGATCAGGACGAAGGCGCAAAATCCCCAAAAGACAAATGCGTGCGCCAATCCGGGGAGCGGCCGCTCGCGGATCACCTGGCCTTGCAGCGCCACCTCCCAAAGAAACTGCCGGATGCGCGGGCCGAGCGGGTACAACTTGAAATCGGCATCCGCGCGCGCCCGCCGCAGCACCTCCACTACCTTCCCGAACCTTGCCCAGAACAAAGCGAGAGAAGTGCAAATCAGAACTGCCAAAACGATCATTTCGATCCAGGAGTGTTGCATATCATTCGTTCCGGGGCCAACCCGAAACAAATGTAGCATGCACCCCTCGTACGAACCCGTTAGAATTAATACTCTGGAGGCTGAATATTGCGTATTGTGGTGGCCGGAGCGGCCGGTTTTATCGGCTCGCATCTTTGCGAGCGCCTGCTGGCGGAGCAGAATGAGGTGATCGCCGTCGATAATCTGCGGACCGGAGCCGAAAGGAACCTCCTTGCGCTAGCCACCCAGCCCCGCTTTTTTTTCGCCCAGCATGACATCACGCAACCCTTCGACGTCCCGGGACCGGTGGATGTCGTGTTGAACCTGGCATCCCCCGCCAGCCCCAAAGACTACCTGCAGTTTCCCGTGGAGACTCTCGAAACCGGATCCGTTGGAACGCGCAACCTGCTTGACCTGGCGCGCCAGAAGCAGGCCCGCTTCCTGCTCGCGTCCACCTCAGAGTGCTACGGCGACCCGCAGGTGCATCCGCAGGTGGAAACATATTGGGGCAACGTCAACCCGGTAGGACCCCGCTCCTGCTACGACGAGAGCAAGCGCTTCGCCGAGGCCCTCACCATGGCTTACCATCGCAAACACGGCTTGCGCACCAACATCGCCCGCATCTTCAATACCTACGGACCGCGCATGAAACTGGACGACGGCCGCGTGGTGCCCACCCTCATCGACCAGGCCCTGCGCGGAGTTCCCCTGACAGTGTTCGGCGACGGCTCGCAGACGCGGAGTTTCTGCTACGTGGCCGACCTGGTGGATGGCCTTTGCCGCCTGATGCTCTCCGACGAGCGCTACCCCGTCAATCTGGGCAATCCCTGCGAGGTGACCATCCAGGAGTTTGCCGGCCGCATCCGGGAACTCACCGGCAGCGCCTCCCCGATCGTGCACCTTCCCCTGCCGGAAGACGATCCGAAACAACGCAAGCCGGATATCTCCAAAGCCCTGAATATTCTGGATTGGAAGCCGCGCGTTCCCCTGGAGGAAGGGTTGCGGCTCACGATCGAGTTTTTCAGCAAGCAGCCCGCCAACCCGACAACCGGGTCCTGAAAGTCACCGCGTTGCTGAGAGATGCTATCATAGGGCTTCCCTCAACCCGGAGCTTATGGAGCATCTGCTTTCTTTTGTCCTGTTTACGCCGCTGGCCGGCATGCTGGTTCTGTTCTTCCTGCCTTCCACCAACGCGCGGTTGATCAAGCTATGGGCGAATGCCACGGCCTTCGTGGGCTTCCTGGTATCGCTGCCCCTCGTGTTCCAGTTCGACAGCCACAAAGACTACCAGTTTGTAGAACGGGTTCCCTGGATCCCCAGCATCGGCGCCTCCTACCACATCGGCATTGACGGACTGGGGCTGCTGCTGGTGATGCTCACGACGGTGGTGGGCTTCCTCGCTATTCTTTCGAGCTGGAATGCCGTCCAGGACCGCCTCAAGGAGTACTACGCATTTTTCCTTCTGCTCCAGACCGGTATGCTGGGCGTCTTCATCTCGCTCGACTTCCTGCTTTTCTTCATCTTCTGGGAAACCGTGCTGGTGCCCATGTACTTCATCATCGCCATCTGGGGCGGCCCGCGCCGCGCCTATGCCGCGATCAAGTTCATGATCTACACCTCGATCGGATCCGTGCTGATGCTGCTCGGCATCCTGACCTTGTACTATCACCACTCAGTGCAGTTCCAGTCCTACTCGTTCGATATCGCGGACCTGCTCCAGACGCACGTGGCTTCCGGGGTGCAGTGGTGGGTCTTCTGGGCGTTCTTCGTGGGCTTCGCGGTGAAGGTGCCGATGTGGCCGTTCCACACCTGGCTGCCGGATGCGCACGTGGAAGCCCCCACCGCCGGCTCGGTGATCCTGGCCAGCATTCTACTGAAGATGGGGACGTACGGTTTCCTGCGCTTCTCCCTCCCCCTGCTTCCGGATTCCGCTAAGAATCCCACCATCGTGAACGTGATGGCGGTGCTCTCGATCATCGGCATCGTCTATGGCGCGCTGGCCTCGCTCATGCAAAAGGACTGGAAGAAGCTAGTCGCCTATTCGTCGGTGAGCCACCTGGGCTTCTGCACGCTGGGCATCTTCGCCCTCAACCCGGCCGGCATTGCGGGTTCCATCATCCAGCAGATCAACCATGGCATCTCGACGGGTATGCTCTTCCTTGTGGTGGGGATCGTCTATGAGCGCCGCCACACGCGCGAGATCTCCGAATACGGCGGGCTGATGCGGGTGATGCCGGTGTTTACCATCGTCTTCCTGCTGGCCGCCCTCAGTTCCATGGGCATGCCGCCGCTCAACGGCTTCATCGGTGAAATCACCATCCTGCAGGGCGCTTACCAGATGTCCCTGAATTGGGCGGTGTGGGGCGCCGTGGGCATCGCCTTGGGAGCGGCTTACCTGCTGTGGCTGTTCCAGCGCACCATGCTGGGAAACATCTCCGAAAAGAACCAGTTGCTGAAGGACCTTTCCATGCGTGAGGTAGCGGTGTTCCTGCCGCTGATCGCCTGGGCCTTCTGGATCGGCTGCTACCCGCAGCCCTATTTCAAGGTGCTGGAACGGCCGGTGGCCCAGATTGTGGAACGGGTGCGGCCCGGCTACTACGCCCAGCACCACCTGCCGAATCCCCTGGACCGGCAGCTTACTGCGGCGGTTGCGGGCCGCTGATCCGCACCAGGTCCGGACGCTCCGACACCGGCTTGGGGGGCCGCAGCAGGCCCCTCGCCAGCCGTTCGACGGCCGGTAGCAGGCGCCGCACGGTTTTCCCGTCGAGGAGCAGGCTGCCCGCTACCAGCAAGGGATGGGGGATGGTGGTGCAGCACCGCGCGCATACATCGATTTCACCGGCTCTGCCGGTCACATGCAGCCGGCGCATGCGCATCATCTCTTCCCCGTTCCAGAGTTCCCCGATCTCCTGTTGGGTAATGTTCCCCAACGGCGCTCCGTCCAGCATGTAGCTCTGGCAGCAGGGGTACACGTCGCCGTTTTGCTTGACGTACAGCGGTCCGCGCCATAGGTAATGGCATGGGTGCTGCCAGTCTGCGGCGGTGTGGCCGGCGCCGGGACGCATGAGGTTGGTCTCGTCTTCCTTGATCCGCACCAGGTCCACTCCCGGGACGGCGCTCCAGAAGCGGATGAACTCCTCCACTTCGCCGGCGTTGCGCTCCATGCGAACCATCTGTACCACCACCTGCAGCCGGGAGCCCCGCGCGTGCTTGAGACGCAAGAAACGCAGCAGGTTTTCGCGCACTTTGGCGAAGCGGGCGCCTTTCCGGTAGAACTCGAAAGTCTCCGGGTTGACTCCATCGAAACTGAGGGTGATCTGCTCCAGGGAACTCGCCAGCACACGTTCCGCATAACGCTCGTCCAGAAGGGTCCCGTTGGTCGAAAGCAGGGTGGAGATGCTGTGGCGATGGCAGAACTCGATGCGCTCGAAGATGGCCGGGTCGAGGAAAGGTTCGCCCAGTCCGATCAGCATCATGTGTTCGGCTGTTTGGCCGGCTTGGGAAACCAGGCGTTCGAAGACCGCATCCGCCATATCCGCCTTGGGTTGGGGATGCGTTTCGCGCGGGCACATGGGGCAGTAGAGATTGCAGCGCGCGGTGGTTTCCACGATGTACTCCACGGGCAGGCCGCCGAGACGGCAGCGCCGCGCCAGATATCCCCAAAGAAGCTTTGCCCGGTTCCAGGCCCGCATCGGATTGTCTCATTCATTGTACCTGCCATCGGGAAACCGGAATCATATGGGCATGGGATACGTGCTTTACCGGGCACGCACAAGCCGGCGGGTGGAAGGTAACCGGGCCCTCAACGAGGCAGTCCGCCTGGCGAACCAGGCGGGGCTGCCGGTGCTGTTCTATGAAGAATTGCCGTGCGGCGCGCCCTACGCCAGCGACCGCCTCCACACCTTCGCCCTGGAGGGTGTTCCGGAGACCGCCCGGCGGCTGGAACAGATGGGGATCGGGTACGTCTTTTACCTCCCACGGCGGAGAAGCGATCCGCAGTCGCTGGTGGACCGGCTGGCGGCCTGCGCGGCGGAAGTGGTGACGGACCGGGACCCTCTGGTGCCCGCCGCGCCGAACCGGCAGGTGGATTCCAGTTGCATCGTCCCCATGGACCTCATCGCCAAGCGGGAGTATGCCGCTTACAGCATTCGCCCGAAGATCAGGAAACTGTTGCCGAAGTACCTGAAACCGCTCGAAATCCCACGCGTCGCAACGCGCTGGCAGGGCCGCCTGCCGCAGCATACCGAGGTCATCGCGGAGCGCATTCCAGGCTTGGTGGCCGAATGCGAAATCGATCACTCGGTTGCGCCCGTGCGCGGCATTCGGGGAGGCCGGGCGGCAGCCCTCCAAAAGCTTGCCGCCTTTCTCGATCAGGGCCTGCGCAACTACGCGCGCGAGCGGAACAACCCGGCAGCCCACAGCACCTCCGGGCTCAGCCCGTATCTGCGGTGGGGATTCATCGGTGCTCTCGAGGTAGCGCTGGCGGTGCGGGAGTACGCCGAACGCCACAAGCTGATAGCGGAGGAATTTTTGGAGGAACTGATGGTCAGGCGCGAACTGGCTTACAATTTCGCCTGCCACGCCCCGCCGCCTTACACGCTCCACAGCCTGCCCGGCTGGGCCCGCCAGTCTATCGACGAGCACCGGGCCGACCACCGCGAGCCCGTCTACAGCCCGGAGCAGTTTGAACGGGCCCTCACGCATGATCCATTGTGGAACGCCGCCCAGCAGGAACTGCGCAAACGCGGACGGATTCACGGCTATTACCGCATGTACTGGGGCAAGAAGATCATCGAGTGGTCCGCAACGCCGGAACAGGCCTTGAGCACCATGATTCATCTCAATGACCGCTATGCGCTCGACGGGTTGAATCCGAACGGCTACGCTAATATCCTCTGGTGTTTCGGGCTGCACGACCGCCCCTGGCCCGAGCGGCCCGTTTTCGGCAAGGTGCGTTATATGTCTTTTGATGGTATGCGCCGAAAGACCGCGGTCGAGGCATATATTCAAGAAGTAGAAGCGCTGCCATGAAGATCACCATTTCGGGTGCGTCCGGTTTTATCGGGCGACGCCTTACGGTTGGATTACAGGCGCAGGGGCACTCTGTGCACATCCTCAGCCGCCGGGCGGGAAGCGGGGCGACGGCATGGAATCCGCTTGAGGGTCCTCCCCCCGCAGCCAGCCTGGAGGGCGCCGACGCCGTGGTCCATCTGGCCGGGGAACCGGTTGCCCAGCGCTGGACCCCGGAAGCGAAAGAGCGCATCCGCGGCAGCCGGGTGACCGGCACGCGCAACCTCGTATCCGGACTTGCCCGCCTGGAGCGGCGGCCGGGCGTCCTGATATCGGCTTCCGCAATCGGGTATTACGGCGCGCGCGGCGACGAACTCCTCACCGAGGCGTCCCCGCCCGGCCGGGGCTTTCTCGCCGGGGTTTGTGCGGAATGGGAACGCGAGGCGGAGGCCGCCGGGGCGTTGGGGATGCGGGTGGTGCAACTGCGCATCGGCATAGTGCTGGCGGCGCACGGCGGCGCCTTGGCCAGGATGCTGCCGGCTTTTCGGCTGTTCGCCGGCGCATCCCTGGGTCCAGGCACGCAGTGGATGTCGTGGATTCATCTGGACGATCTGTGCGGCTTGATCGAGCATGCGCTCGTCTCCCCGATCCGCGGACCCGTGAACGGCGCCTCGCCCAATCCGGTGACCAACCGCGAGTTCACCCGGACGCTGGCCTCCGCCCTGGGGCGGCCTGCCGTTTTCCGTATTCCCGCCTTCGCGTTGCGCGCCATTTTCGGTGAGATGGCGGGGGTGCTGCTGGATAGCCAGCGAGTGTTTCCGGAGGCGGCTCGGAAGGCGGGTTTCGTATTTCAGTATCCCGAATTCCCGGTGGCGTTAAGAAAGCTACTAAAAAGTTGAGGTAAACGTACTCTCTTTAACGTTCCCGGCGATGGGCGGTTCGTCTCGCGTGCTTCCACCCGGTTAACATTCATTTTAATAGCGAACCAGGAAAGGAGTACACACGTGCGCCGTTACGTCCTGCTATCCGTATTGATTGGGTCCATAGCCCTGCTCAACAGTTCTACAACCCCTACATTCACGAAAAGAGACAAGGCCTATTATCTCGACCAGGCCACGGTGAATTTCGTGCGCCCCGGTCTGGTAGTCAAGATTCTCTCCGCCCAGATTGCGCCCGATGGCACCATCTCCACTCAGTTCCAGGTAACCGACCTGAAAGGTCTGCCCCTCGACCGCACCGGCGTCACCACGCCGGGCAACGTCTCCACCAGTTTCATTGCGGCATACCTACCGAAGGGGCAGGAACAATACGTGGCCTACACCACGCGCCCACAGAAAAGCCCGATTACGGGCAATTCAGCCACGCAGGCGGGCACCGACCAGGGCGGCGCTTATACGCAGAACGGCGATGGCTTATATACGTACACCTTCGGCACCAAGGCGCCCGCGGGCTTCGACGCCACCGTTACAACCAGCATCGGGGTGTACGCCTCGCGCGATCTCTCCGAGTTCGACCTGGGCACGCAATACTCGAACGATGTATTAAACTTCGTGCCTGACGGTTCGCCGGTGACGCAAACCCGCGATGTGGTCGACACCGCAACCTGCAATCAGTGCCACGACCCTCTTGAAGCTCACCTGGGCGCGCGCCAGTTAGTGAAACTGTGCGTGCTCTGCCACACGCCCCAGACCACCGATCCGGATACCGGGAACACCGTGGATTTCAAGGTCATGATCCACAAAATCCACATGGGCGCGCAGTTGCCCAGCGTGCAGGCGGGGCAACCGTACCAGATTATCGGGTTCCAGCAGTCCGTCAATGATTTTTCGACGGTGGTGTTTCCGGCGGTGAGTCCCGCCAATTGCCAGATGTGCCACAAGCCGGGTCCGGCGCAGGCCAACGCATGGCTGACCAACCCCAGTCGCGCGGCGTGCGGGTCCTGCCATGACAACGTCAACTTCGCCACCGGCGAGAATCACGTCAACCTGCCCCAGGTGAGCGATAACTTGTGCAGCCAATGCCACATTCCGCAAGGCGAGAACGAATTCGACGCCTCTATCATCGGCACCCACACCATCCCGCAGTTCTCCAAACAACTCCCCGGCGTAGTGTTCACGCTGGACCAGGTTACAGATGGCACTATCGGCAAGAACCCCACGGTAGCTTTTTCGGTGAAGGACAACGCCGGCAACCCCATC
>JAMCRM010000118.1:10643-12503 GCA_023380575.1 Acidobacteriota bacterium
GTTGAACCTGGTGATGGCGGGGCCCACCACGGACTACGCGCAGGTATTCTCCGAGGATGTGCGCAGCGCCTCGACGAGCACCGGCGCAGGCACGTTCACGTATACCATGAAGACCGCCATTCCGGCCAATGCCTTGGGAACCTGGACCATCGGCGTCGAAGGCTACCGGAATGTGAACATCAACCCGGGCACCGTTCAGCAACAGGCGGTGCGGGATGTAGGCGTCAACCAGATCGTCAATTTCAGCGTGGATAATTCGCCCGTCACGCCGCGGCGCACGGTGGTCACGGAGGCGCAATGCAACCAGTGCCACTTTGCGATATCGGCCCACGGGACCATTCGCAACCAGGTGGTTTATTGCGTGCTCTGCCATAACCCCAATGCCACCGATGCCAGCCGGCGGCCGGCGGATCAGATGCCGGCGCAAGGCATCGATTTTTCGATGCTCGTGCATCGCATCCACACCGGCGAGAACCAGGAGAGCGATTACACCATTTACGGTTTCGGCGGGCGTCCCGTCAGCTTCGCCGAAGTGCGTTTCCCCGGCGACCGCCGCGATTGCGCCAAGTGCCACGCGGATACCAGCTACGAGTTGCCGCTCGCGGATGGGTTGCTGCCCGTAACGAACCCGCGGGGGTTCATCAATCCCTCGGGGCCGATTGCAACGGCATGCCTGGGCTGCCACACGGCCCAGGATGCGGCGGCTCACGCATCCCAGCAGACCAGTCCGACACTCGGCGAAAGCTGCACGGTGTGCCACGCCGAAGGCGCGGATTTCGCCGTATCGAGAGTGCATGCCAGATAGCTCGGAGCGGCCGGGACGGCTGTCGCCGCTCGTCTATCTGTCCAATAACTGGATCAGCCTGACAGGGGTGGTGGTGGTGACTACCGCCACCGTCTTCTGGCTGTTCCTTCTGCCCTCGACCCTGGGGGGCCTGGCGCACCACCCCTATATCGGCATTCTCTCGTTCATGATCGTGCCGGCGGGCTTTTTCGGGGGCCTGCTCCTGATCCCCCTGGGAATCTACCTCAAGCAGCGGAGCCAACGCCATCACGGCATTTACCCGTCACATTTTCCCCCGCTGAATCTGCGCAACCGCGAATTCCGGCGTTTGCTGATCTTCGTGGCGGCCACCACCGCCGTTAACGTCGCCATCGCGAGCCAGTTGACCTACGGCGCGGTAACGTACATGGATTCGGTGACGTTTTGCGGCGAGACCTGCCATACGGTCATGCAGCCGGAGTACACGGCCTACCAGAACTCGCCGCACTCCCGCGTGGAATGCGTGGGATGCCATATCGGACCGGGAGCCTCATGGTTCGTAAGGAGCAAGCTCTCGGGCACAGGACAGGTTTTCGCGGCGCTGTTCCACACTTATCCCACGCCCATCCCTACGCCGGTTCGCAACCTGCGCCCCGCGCGTGAAACCTGCGAGGCCTGCCACTGGCCCCAGCAATTCGGCTCGGACCGGCTAAGAGTAATTCCAACCTATGCCGAAGACCAGGCCAACACGCTTACCAAAACGGTGCTGCTTATGAAGATCGGCGGCGGCAACGGTGGGGCCGGTATTCACGGCACCCACCTGGGTCCTGGTGTGCACATCCGCTATGCCCATAGCGACGAAGCCCGGCAGAATATTCCCTGGGTGGAGTACGCCAATGCCGCCGGCAAGGCTGTCTATCAGGCGCCGGGAACGAAGGTCGAGGACCTGCCGCTGCGCGAGATGGACTGCATGGATTGCCATAACCGCCCCACCCACACGTTCGAATTGCCGGAACGCGCCGTTAACAATGCCATGGCTGCGGGCGCGATCTCTCCCTCGCTACCCTTTGCGAAGAAGAAGGCGGTGGAATTGTTGC
>JAMCRM010000119.1 GCA_023380575.1 Acidobacteriota bacterium
TTTGGGTGGCGGGAGTGGAGTTGTTGCCGCTGATCTATCAACTGCGGGGTGGCGTCGAGGAACTGCGGCTTACCTGCGCCAGCGGCGCCTTCGTGCAAGCAGGCGAAGTGGTGGCATACGTGAAGGGCAAGGCGCGCACGCTCCTCGAATGCGAGCGCGTCGCGCTGAATTTCCTGCAGCGGCTCAGCGGCATCGCCACCCTGGCCCGGCAGTATGCCGCGCAGGTTTCGGGCACGCGCTGCCGGGTTCTGGATACCCGCAAGACCACGCCAGGGCTGCGGCGGCTGGAGAAATGGGCGGCGGCGATGGGAGGGGTCACTAACCACCGCATGGGACTCTACGACGCCATCCTCATCAAGAACAACCACATCGCCGCGGCCGGCGGGGTGAAACAGGCGTTGCAGCGGGCGCGCGCCAGCGGGTTGCCGATTGAGATCGAGGTGCGGAGCCGGGAAGAACTGTCTGAAGCGCTGGAGGCGGGCGCCACGCATCTTTTACTCGATAATCTCACTCCCGCCGAGGCCGCCGAATGGGTGCGGCTGATTGCGGGACGCGCTACGGTGGAGCTTTCGGGCGGCATCAATCTGGACAACGTTCGGGCCTATGCCGAGGCGGGCGCGGATTTTGTGTCGTCCGGAGCGATTACGCATTCCGCGCGGGCGACCGATATTAGTTTTCGGGTGGAACTGGGATGAGAGGAAAGGCAAAAGGCAAAAGGCAAAGGGCAACAGTGCGTTGCCGTGTCCAGTTTTAACGTGGCTTTCGACATCACCTCCGTCCGCGACCGCCTCCCCCTCCGCTCCCTTTTTTATCTCGAGACAACCGATTCCACCATGCGGGAGGCCGCGCTGCTGGCTGCGGAGGGGTGCGCCGCCGGGACCGCGGTCATCGCCGATGAGCAGAGTGCCGGACAGGGACGGCACGGGCATAGCTGGCATTCCGAAAAGGACTCTGGGCTTTATGTTTCCGTCGTGCTGCGGCCCGTGTTGCCGGGAGAGGCGTTTCCCGTGCTTACCCTGGCCTTTGGATTGGCGGTGGCGGAAACCATCGCCAGGGTCACGGATCTGGCTTGCGACCTGCGCTGGCCGAATGACGTCATGATCGACGGCAGGAAGGTGGCGGGCATCCTCGTGCAGCTTTCGGAAGCTTCGCTCGAAAGGGCTGCCGCTGTCGCCGGAATCGGCCTGAATGTAAACCATGCCGCGCTTCCGCCGGACCTCGCCGCCGAAGCCACATCCCTGCGTTTGGCCACTGGCCGGAACTGGTCCCGGGAAGATTTGCTGGTGACCCTGCTCCCGACCATCGACAGCTTCTGCAGGATGCTGGCGGAAGGTGGAAAAGGTGAGATCCTGAATATGTTCTGCCGTTGTTCGAGCTACGCCCGTGGCAAGCGGGTAACCGCGCAAGCGCCGGACGGTATCATCGAGGGTGTCACCGATGGCCTCAACCCCTCCGGTTTTCTGTTTGTGCGGCGGGATGACGGAAGAAGAAGCTTGATTCTGGCGGGAGGAGTTCGTGCTATTAGCGCTGGACGCGGGTAATACCAACATCACTGTCGGCGCCTTCGAGGGCAGGGAACTGATCGGCCACTGGCGCCTGAGGACGGTTCACGAGCAGACCGCCGATGAATGGGGCATTTTGTTTCGCAACATTTTCGCGCTCTCGGGGCTGCACATTCAGGATGTGGATGGCATCATCATCGCCAGCGTGGTGCCGCCGCTCGATTCGAGTCTGGCGCAGATGTCCCAGTGCTATTTTCACACCGAGCCGGTATTCGTCACACCGCACACCGATCTCGGCATGCCCATCCGTTACGAGAGCCCCAACGAAGTGGGCGCGGACAGGCTCGTCAATAGCTTAGCCGCGATTCAGAAGTATGGAACGCCTTGCGTGGTGGTGGACTTGGGCACCGCCATCACGTTCGATGCGATTTCGCGAGCGGGCGAGTACCTGGGAGGCGTGATCGCCGCCGGCATCGGCATCTCCATCGAAGCGCTGTTCAGCAAGACCGCGCGGTTGCCGCTGGTGGACTTCCGCGAGCCCTCGCAACTGATCGGAACCAACACCGTGGCCAGCATTCAGTCCGGGCTGTACTACGGCGCCCTGGGAATGATCGACGGAATCCTCGACCGCTTGATTGAGGCGCTTGGTCCGGATACAAGAGTGGTTGCCACCGGCGGGCAGGCGGCGCTGATATCCCGAGGATCGCGCTACCTCAAAAAAATCGACGAGCACCTCACGCTCGAAGGACTGCAACTGATTTGGGAACGGAATCATCGGACGTGAACGAAAATCACGACTGGGTTTACAACTATTTCACCGATTCCACCGAGATCGAGGAGCATTTTCAGCGCGCGCGCGGCACGGGGTTGTTTCTGCTATCGCCGCTCGACTGGGCGCTGATTGAAAGCTGGAAGCAGTCGGAGGTGCCGCTAGAGGCGGTTCTGCGCGGCATCGATGTGGCCTTCGAGAAATGGCGCAGCCGGAAATCGAAAGTGCAGACGGTGAACTCGCTGGCGTTCTGTGCGCAGGCGGTGCTCACCGAGGCTCAGACCATGGCCGGAACCGTGCAGCCGAAGCCGGAGCGGCCCTCGGCTCCGCCGTTCTCTATCGAGGAACTGCGAGGCTACTTCAGCCGGAACGCGGCGATGCTGCGGAAAGGGCCCGGGTATGAGGAGATTGCGGCGGCGCTGGAACGCCTGATGGCGGAACTGGAGTCGCACTATGGCGACCCCGAGGAGTTGGAACGGCGCCTTACGGTGTTGGAGGACAAGATGATCGCCGCCGCGCGCACGGCGCAAAGCGAAGAGGAACTCCTGGCCGCCCGCCGCGAGCTTGATCTCCAGCTTCGCCCCTACCGCGGCAAAATGTCCGCCGGACAGCTTGCTATGCTGGAAAAGCAGTGGCTGGAAAGGCGCCTGATGGAAAAGGCCGGGCTGCCGCGCTTGAGCCTGTTCTACATGTGCTGAGCCCGGCCGCGCGACTTTTCCGCCCCGCGCGGTTTTGAGTTAGAAATGAAGTGTTTCCTGGGCCTGATACTCCTATTGTGCCCGGCCTTCGGACAGACCTGCGCACCTTCCGAACGGCTGCGGCCATCCGATTCCGTGGCGGGCGTCATAGGGGAGAGTAATTGCCTGCTGCCGGATGGGACCCCGTACGCCGGATATTCCCTGGTTTTGCCCACGCGCGGGCGCATCCAACTGAACGTCGATTCGGGGAGTTTCGATGCGGCCCTCATCCTGCGCGACAGCCAGGGGAGAAAACTGGATACCGGAGCGGGCGTGGACCGCGCGCTGGAGCGCGGCGCCTACACAGTCGTGGTCAACGCCGGCGAGCCCGGTCAGGGCGGCGATTTCACCTTGCGCAGCAGCTTTACTCCCGAGCCGGGCACGCTCTGCCGCGACTTCGCGCCCATTGGCCCCAACCAAACCGTGACGGCGAATCTCACCGCCTCCAGTTGCCTTCTGCCCGACGGCAGCCCCTATGACGGTTACTTTGTCAGCCCCTTCGGCACGGGGACGCTTCAAGTTTCGATGCAGTCCGACCAGTTCGATACCTCGTTGCTTGTGCGCGACAGCGAGGGACACGCCCTGGCCGCGGACCGCGCCTCCGTCTCCCTTCCGGCCGGTGGTGACGAGACGTATACGGTTGTGGCGGCCGCCACCCCGGGCGCCGAGGGTCCGTACCGGATTTCGGTGCAGTTTCAGCCCGCCGACGGCGACCCTTGCCAACTCAGCAAATCATTCTCATCACCCGGCGAGGATCAGGGGACGATTTCGCCCCAGGGCTGCGGTTTGACTTTTCCCGGCGGCGATACCCCATCTCCGTTCAACTATTACGCACTGCAGGTCGCTGAGAATGGTGTCGCTGAACTGCGGCTTTCAAGCGCGGCCTTCGATCCGCGGCTGCGGCTTCTGGACGAGAGCGGCGAAGTCATTGACGACGATTTGCTGGGCGGCGGCCCAGGACTCTCGATCATTCGCCGCCAGTTGAGGCCCGGAAACTACACGGTAGAGGCATTCAGCACCGGCCCCGACGGTGGGGACTACACGCTCAGTTACAATTTCCTTCCGCCGGAAACCTGCCCCACGCTTTCGCTCGATGGCGGAACAACGATTCCCGGGATGCTCTCGGGCACTGGCGGTTGCCGCACTGCTGACGGAATTTCCGACGTGTACCCGGTCGTGATGGCGGCAGGGGGCACGCTCGATATCACCATGTCTTCCGGAGATTTCGATCCCTTGCTGGTGCTGCGCGACGGCAAAGGCAACCGCATTGTGGCCGATCGCAACGACGATGGCGACGATACCGCTCACATTACCGCGGATCTGCCCGCTGGAAAATATAGCATCGTCGCGGCCACCAATGACGTGACCGGCGGATACAGCATCGGGTACCAGATAACGCCGCACGACCCGGTCCCCTGTGCCACGGTCACGAAAATGGATCCCAATTCAGGATACCTGGGCTTGCTCGGGTCCACGAGTTGCCACGGGAGCGACGGCCAGCCGGTCGATTATTACGAGTTCACGACTCCGGCGGACGGCACCGTTCTGGTTGTGATGACCTCTTCCGATGTGGACAGTTACCTGACCGTCGAGGACGCCGCGGGATCGGTGCTGCGCCAGGACGACAACAGTTACGGCGAGCGGGACGCCATGACCGCGCAGTTCCTTCCGGCCGGGACCTACCGCATCGGCGCGCGTGCCGCCAATAGCAGCCCGGGAGGCTATTACCGGCTCTATCTCTACTACTCCAACGGCGACCGGCCGGCCGGATGTGCCCCTCTTCGCGAACTCGCGCCGGGCGATAGCGTCGAGGCGCAATTGTCTTACACCTCCTGCCTGTATCCGGACGATACCTTTGCCGATCTCTATCGACTGAACATCGCGGAAACCACTCCGCTACAGGCGACGCTGAGCGCCGCCTTCGATGCCAACCTGCTGCTGCTGGACGCCAAAGGAAACCTGGTCGAGGAGGGCGAAACGGGCTTTGCTGTTAACCTGGAGCCGGGGAATTACTATCTGGTAGCCAAGGGTTTTGAGGATTATGCCTCAATCGGAGCCTATACTCTGAGTGTATCGAGCCTGCCGTAAGCGTGGAACCGCCGTCTGCCGGCCTGCGTCACTATTGGCGAAGGTTCTTACGAGTGGTCCCGCGATCCTGAAGTTGGGGCGTTTGCGGACCGGCCGGTGGGCGCGCTCCTCCGAGCGTCCACCGGTTTTTTTCGTATGCCGGCAGGAACGAGGACCGCTCAGTGGAAATAAAGTACATCCGGCCGGATGCGCCCTTCCGTTTCGGCGCAGGGTCCGCACTCCATCCGGTATCCCGGCCACGTCTGGTGGATCAATTCCGGGATTTTTTCCGGGTCCGTGGGAACGTGATAGGCGGAAAGCGCCATGCGCGGGTGGTAGTTCGCCAGTGTTTTTCGCGCCCCCGCCAGGGCCTTCCGTTCGGCGCCTTCGATGTCCATCTTGATGTAATCCACCCGCTCGAGTTTCAATTCCGCCACCAGCGTGTCGATAGTGGTCAACGGGACCTGCACCCCCGGGTGGTTGTCCTTGAGCATGACGAAACTATCGGCGGCGGTATTGTGGGGATCCTGCCAGGGTGGTTGCGGCCCAGGAGAATCCCAGACGCCTTTGGGAGCGATCAGGACCCGGCCCGCGGCGATCTCGTCCGGGAAATTGCGGCGCAGCGATTCGATGTTTTCGGGCGCGGGCTCAATCGCTACCACCAGCTTCGCTCCCGCGTTCAACGCTTCCTTTGTATAGACGCCGACATTGG
>JAMCRM010000120.1 GCA_023380575.1 Acidobacteriota bacterium
GTTCGACCGCGCCGCTGAAATGGGCGATAGCTTCTGCGGGCGTAGTGGATGGTGCCCAGGTTATTAATAGCTTCGGAATAGCGCGGGTCCAGCTTGATGGATCGCTCGTAATACCGCTTGGCCATGTCGAGTTGGGCTATTTGATGATACGCGATGCCGATCTTGTTCAGCACGATGGCCGACTGGGGCGCTTCGCGGTAGGTTTCGATGGCCTCGCGATACATCTTGCGCACCATCAGGATGTCGCCCCGGCGCTCGGGCGTGAGCGGCACAGGCGCGGGACGTTGCGCCGGGGTACTCGCCTCGGTGTGGTCCGGAAGGGGCTGGGGGGGTTGGGCCGGGAGGAGGCAAACGGCCAGAACGGCCGTCGCCATGGCCTCGACTGCGGGGTATGCCAAGAGCGAACTTCCCGCACGCTTGGCCGCCAGGCGGGATAGCATAAGCGCACTCCTGGGATTATTTAAACACACCCCAGATGCGGTGGAAGAAGCCTTTCTTTTCTTTCGGTTTTTCCGGTTGGCTGGCTGCGGCGGCGGGCGGATCCGCGCCCTGGCGCGCCAGTACCGGCGGCTGCCCTACGCGCGAAGGAATCACGGGCGGGGGCTCGATCTGCTGCTGAGGAGCGGCTTGCGTATCCCATCCCGCTACGTTGGTCACGGCCTGGCCGCCGTGCAGCGGGCAGGAGCCCACGGGCTGGGTGCCGGCGATGTACACTTCCGTACGGGTGAGAGGACAACTGGCGGTGGCGGGCATGCCGGAAGCGGGGTCAATCTGCACGGTGACAATGCCGTCCGGCGGCACAAAAGGCATGGCATTGCGATAGGCCCGGTGCTCAAGGGCCCGCTTCATGAACTCCGTCCAGATGGGCAGCGCGGAGTGCGCCCCTTCCAGGTTCAGTTCGCGGTTGTCGTCGAAGCCCACCCACACGACGCAGAGCAGTTGGGAGGTGTACCCCGCGAACCAGCCGTCACGCGAGGTGCCGGTTTTGCCGGCTGCCGGAACGGTGAAGCCGCGCGCCCGCACGCCCGCCGCCGTGCCGCTTCGCATGACTTCCTCCATCAGGTTGGTCATGAGGTAGGCAACCCGCGGATCGAGGGCCTTCTTCTTTTCAACCTTATTGGCGAAGATGCTCTTCCCATTGTTGTCCCGCACAAACGAGATATAGCTCGGCTTCAGATACGAGCCCTGATCGGCAAACATGGTATAGGCGCCCGCCATTTCGAGCGGGGTTACCTCGTAGGCGCCCAGCGCCACGGCCGGTGTGGGGTGGATGTCGTAATTCAGGCCCGCGCGGCGCGCCATGGCCACCACATTGTCGTAGCCCACCATCTCCGCCACTTTGACCGTAGCCACGTTCATGGAATGCGCCAGCGCCTGCCGCAGCGTGACGGTGCCATAAAATTCGTGTTTGAAGTTGCTGGGCTCGTACGGCTTGTTGTCGTACCAGAAAGTGGTGGGCTCGTCCAGCACGGTGGTACCGGCGGTCAGGATGTGGGGCCCGCCCTCCACGGCGGTGTCGAGCGCGGTGGCATACACGAAGGGCTTGAAGATGGAGCCCGGCTGGCGCTTGGCTAAGGCGCGGTTCAACTGGCTCATACCGTAATTGCGCCCTCCCACCAGGGCCTTGACCTCCCCGGTGTGTGGGTCAAGGGCAACCAGCGCCACCTGCGCGTTGGGGAGCGGCTGGCCGCGAAAACGCCGCTGCCGTTTCAATTGCTCATCCACCAGTGGCATGCCAACGCGCACGGCCTCCATCGCCGCCCGCTGCAAATCCATGTCGAGGGTAGTGTAGACGCGGAAGGAGTTCGCCTGGAAATCGAGGTCCTGGAACATGTTTTGAAGCGTTTCGTTCACCAGGTCCACGAAATAGGGCGCGTCCACAGATTGGGTGGCGCCCCTGGCAAGGTTAAGCGGCGCCGCCACTGCTTTCTGGTAGTCCACGTCGGAAATGTGCCCGTTCTGGCGCATGAGCCCCAGAATCACGTTGCGCCGTTCCAGCATGCGGTCGGGATGGCGGAAGGGGTCGTACCAGGAAGGCTTCTGAATCATCCCCGCCAGCGTGGCGGCCTCCGGCACCGTCAACTGCCGGATGTCCTTGCCGAAATACACTTCGGCGGCCTCGCCGAAGCCGTGGATGCGAAAACCGCCGCGCCAGCCCAGGTAGATCTGGTTGGCGTAGTCCTCGAAAATCTCTTGTTTCGAAAGCTTCTGTTCGAGTTGCAGGGTGATGATGGCTTCGGCCAGCTTGCGCGTCCAGCGCTTGTCCGGGTTGAGCCAGAGGCCGCGCGCAAGCTGCTGGCTGAGGGTGGAGGCGCCCTGCTCCTTGCGTCCTTCCTTGACGTCCACGTAGATGGCCTTGAAGATGCGGATGGGATCGAAGCCGGCATGCTGGAAGAAGCGCTTGTCCTCGGCGGAGGTGACGGCGTCCACCAGCACCTGGGGAATGTCGGCGAACCTGATAATGCGCCGCTTTTCGCGATTGCGATCGAACAGGTTCGTAATCAACTGCGGTTCCAACTGGAACTCGTTGCGCTCGGTGTTGTCGGCCAGGGAAACAATCTGGGAGATTTTGCCGCCGGCAATCTTGATCACCCCGGGTTCGTTTTGATCGAAATAGGAATCCGGACCGGGGAAAACCTCCACCGCATCGGCACGCAGGTGATAGTGGCCGATGGGATTAGCGCGGGCTTCGCTGTATCCGGTGCGGCGCAATTCCGCCACAATCTCGTCCAAGGTGGCCGGGTCCCCCACCGCCACGGTGCGCGGCGCCGCAAAGATCTTGGAGGTTTGCGCGAAGGGCCCCGACCGCAATTTCTGGTCGATCAGGCGTGAGTACTTGGCGTAGTAGTAGGTAAAGACGCCGGCGCCCGCCAGCATGCACAGCGCCGCGGATACCAGCAGGATGCGCCCCACTGGCCCCAGCACGAAGCGCGCCAGACGCGCTTCCGGCCGCACTTTTACCTTCATCTCCCTCTTAGTCTTTTTCTCCGGCACTCTATTCCGATTTTCTCACGTATTCACGGGGCGCTATCGCGCGCCAGCGCCGGGATAGAAATGCAGATCCACCGTGTACACAGGCAAATCCACGCGCACCACGTAGCGCACGTCAATACGCGTACCCTGGCTCGATCTCCGCACTTGCACGTCTTGGGCCTTGACCGGCAGTTCCAGTTTGGCGGCCTTTTCCATGACCCAGGTGCGCAGCAGGTCGTCCGAGCGTGTATCAATATCGGCACGTTGCGTAATTTCTGCTACGTAGCGCTGCAGTTCGAAATTGTCCACGTAGATGGGGGCCAGGCGCATAGCGATAAAGGCTAACCCCGCCAATACGGCGGCCCCGGCCACGATGCGCCAGCGCGAAAGACGCCGTGGCTGCTCTACTCCTCCCGCTCCGCTTCCCTGCTCGTCGCGCACAGTTCCGTCCATAGCTCCTGGTGGGGAGTCCATTCGGCGTTCTCCAGGCCGGAAATTTGCAGTTCGGCCTCTTTCAGGGTACCGTGCCCGTAAGGACAGATGTACTCGATGCGCGGGCGGCCGAATTGCAGCATGCGGCCCCAGGAACCCGTTTCGATCGGCATGCGGAGCCGGCGCAGGCATACACGGCAGCGATGGCGCTGGTCCAGCACCGCCAGATAAAGAAGGCCGCAGCCGAGCAGAAACCACAGCCCAACCATGAAGGTATAGCCAAGGTCGCCGAATCGCGGCACCTGATACGCCCAAACAGCATGCTCACCACGGACGCGAAAGACCTGGGCGGGCCACATGGCGTTTAGCGCTCTGAGGAGCCCGTACATCAGGGCTGCCGCAGTGCCGACTTTGGCGACAAAGTAGGCCCAGTAGCGCATACCTATTAGACGTGGGCGCTCCTGCTTAGTTTCGCCGGCCACGCGGTTCTCAATGCCTCAGCAGGTGGCGGGCCAGAAACAGCACGTTGGCGGGGCGCTCGGCCAGCCGCCGCATGAAATATGGATACCAGGCGCGGCCGAAGGGTACGTAGAGACGCATGCCATAGCCCTGCGCCGCCAGCCTGCGCTGTAGGTCGCGGCGAATGCCGAAGAGCATCTGGAATTCAAACGCGTCACGCGCGATGCCCCGCTTGCAGGCAAACTCAACAGTGGCCGCGATCATCTTTTCGTCGTGCGTGGCGATCGCCGGGTAGATCCCGCGCTCCAGCAGGATCTGCATCAGTTCGACATAGTTGCGGTCGACATCCCGCTTGTGCGGGAAAGCCACGCCGGGCGGCTCCAGGTAGGCGCCCTTGCAAAGCCGCACGCGGATGCCTCGCTCGCAGAGATTTTCCACATCCCGCCGGCTGCGGTAGAGATACGCCTGAATCACCGTGCCCACGCACCCGTAACGCTCGTGGAGATCGGTCACCATGGCGAGGGTCCGGTCCGTATAGGCGCTCGATTCCATATCGACACGTACGAAATTCTTCAATTCAGCGGCTTTGCGGACCAGTTGCTCCACATTTTCCCGGCATACCTCCGCGGAGAGATCCATGCCGAACTGGGTGAGCTTGATGGACACGTTGGCCTGGACGCCGCAGGCGCAGATCTCCTGCAGGGTTTGCATGTAAGCCTCACGGGACTGCGCCGCCTCTTCGAGCGAAGTGACGTTTTCGCCCAGGCGGTCAAGGGTGAGGGTGATGCCCTGGCTGTTGATGCGGCGCCCGGCCGCGAGAGCGTCCGCCAACTCTTCTCCGGCCACGAAGCGGCGCGAGAGCCGCCGCGCCAGCGCCGAGGTTTCCATCCACTTCCGCAGGTGCTTCTGGTGCGAGAGGAACAGGAAGAGGCGGCGCACACCTAGATATTACGCCCGCTACGGCCGGCGCGGAGGCGCGCACGCGAACGCACATACCTTTTCTCCCCTCGTGCGGAACGGCACGGCCCGGTGGCGGCGCCGGTGTATATGATGTTACAAAGGGTGTAGGCAGTCCTTCCGTTCGCTGTTCTATGAAGACACTCACCTGGCTCGTGATGCTGGCCATGTCGTCCAACTTCACGGAAACCTTGACCTTCGATTCCGCAACTATCGGCAAGCTCCCCTCGGGGTGGGCCGCGACCACCGCGCGGCCCGGCGCAACGCCCCCCTGGCGCATTTTCAAGGACCCCAGCGCCCCCACGCAACCCTACGTACTGGCGCACATTCCGCCGGACCGGGAGAACCCCCTCGCCCCCGTGGCCATTTTGGAGAAGCCCTCAGTGAAGGATGGCGAAGTCAGTGTAAAGTTCAAGGCCGTGGGCGGTAAACCGGAGCAGGACGCGGGGGTGGTATGGCGCTACCTCGATGAGAATAATTACTATTTCGTGCGCGCCGACGCGGTGGAGAAGAACGTGGCGATGTTCAAAGTGGAGGACGGCAAGCGCATCCCGCTTGCCCCGCGGGGACGCCGCGCCTACCCGGTGAAGCACCGCGTCACGCCGAATGCCTGGGGCATTTTGAAAGTTGCCTTCAAAGGCCACACCTTCAGCGTTTATTACGACCACCGGCGGATCTTCCAGGTACAAGACCCCACTTTCAGCCAGCCTGGCAAAGTGGGGCTGTGGACGCGGGCGGAGAGCACCGCCTATTTCGATAATTTCCGCGTGGTGGAAAACCGCTAGTGTCCTGAATCTGAAATTCACTGCATAAATCCGGCCGCGGATGGAGGGGGGACTTTAGAGGGACTTGCAAAATTCACCAGGCGAATAAAACAGAAGCGTAAATAAATGTTTTCGATGAGGGCGGCATCCCAATAGAATATTTGTGACCAAACAAAATTCGTTGGGAAAAAGCCGCCCCCATG
>JAMCRM010000121.1 GCA_023380575.1 Acidobacteriota bacterium
TGAAGGAGGTTACCCGCTGGCTGCCGCGCACTTCGCGCAACGCCTGCATCAGGCGCTCGCGCGTGGTCCCCAGTTCTTTCAGGATTCGCCCGGCGGCGCCGCCGTCCTCCGTCGCCGCCAGTAACACATGTTCCACCGAGATATAGTCGTCTTTCAGTTTCCTGGCTTCATCCTCGGCGGCGGTCAGCAGCCGGTTCAGGCGGCCGGTGATGTACACCTGGTCCGGAGCGCCGGAAGGCGTGGAAACCTTTGGCAATCGTTCAAGTTCCTGCTCCAGCCGGCGGTGCACGGTTTCGGCGTTGATACCCGCCTTGCTCAGGATGGAGAAGGCCAGACCGCCATCCTGCTCCAGCAGCGCGGAGAGGAGATGCTCGACGTCAAGCTGCTGGTGGCTGTACCGCACGGCCTTGCTCTGGGCGGCCGGAATCGCTTCCTGAAGCTTTTCCGTGAAACGATTGATGTCCATGTCTCCATTTTCATCCGGCGCGGCATCCTCTGATGTATGTCTGAATGGAGCAGGGGGACGGAAACCACGCGGCAACAAACTTGCTACGGACGGTAGCGAAGGCAGGGGTGCTATGAAAGCGGTACGTCAGCGGTGGGCCAGGTTCTCCGACTTATGGTGCTTGATGATGCATACCGAACCGATGTGGCCGATCAACGGCTATTACCGGTGCCGCAAGTGCCGGCGAATCTACTCCGTCCCCTGGGCGAGGTAAGCGGGGCCCGTTACTTGAGGATGCCGCACTTCGTGAGGAACGGCCAGATATTCTGCTCGTAAACGCGGTCTACCGTCTCCTTGGGAAAACCGTGCTTACCCTGCGGGACGCTCACCAGTTCGGCGGAGCCGCCGGCTTCACGGATGGCTTTGGTCAGTTTCACACCTTGCTCGTAAGGCACTGTGGGATCGGCGTCGCCGTGAATAGACAGGATTGGCGGCAGTTTGCGGCGCACGTAGGTCATGGGGGAAACGCGACGCGCCAGTTCCAGCCTGCCGCGCTGCTCCGGCACCCAGGTCACCGCGTACTTGCGCATGTGGGGCCCGTCAAGCTGGTCGGCGACGTCGGTAATTCCGTAGAAATTGACGACCGCGGCCACCTTGGCGGGAGGCCCGAGTTTCGCCGACTTGGGTGTCATTCCCACCATCAGGCAGAGGTGGCCGCCCGCGGAACCGCCCGTAACCACCACGCGCTTGCGGTCCACATTGTACTTTTTCGCGTTGCGGAAAAACCACTGTGAGGCCGTGAGCACGTCGTTCACCGCCGCCGGAGCGGTGGCCGCCTTGGCAAGGCGATACTCGACGGTGGCGCAGACGAAACCTTTTTCCACGTACCTGAGGCACGTGGCCATCTGCGATTCCTTGGTGCCGCCGGTCCAGCCGCCTCCATGAATCACGATCACGCCGGGCCGTTTGCCCTTGGCAGCCTCCTTCGGCCGCACCAGGTCCAGCCTGGTCTGGGGATAGCGGTCATAGGCGATGTCTTTCTCGACGGTGACATTGCCCGGAACCTGAGCGGCCAGCGCGGCGGCGGCCAGCGCGAATAACGATCCAAACATCCGCATGTACCGATCAGTATAGTAAAGAGAGAATGCACACTATGCTGCCGCTTCTGCTTGCGGCCGCCGGCATGGCGTTGCCGGATGGCCCGGGCGTGATGGTCAGCCGCCATTCGAATTCGGATTTTCCCCTCACCCCCGATCCCGATTCGACCGACTGGAAGGGCCTGCCGGCCGTGTTCATGGAGCGCGGACCGCTGGGCGAACCCGTGCCGGGACACCGCACCGAGATCCGTTCCCGCTGGACGGCGGACCATCTCTATTTCCTGTTCATCTGCCCCTACGAGGAACTGAATCTCAAGCCCGGTCCCGTGCGCGACGCGGAAACCGCCCAACTCTGGGACTGGGACGTGGCCGAGGTTTTCGTGGGCTGGGATGCCAAGGATATCTACCGCTACAAGGAGTTCGAAATCTCGCCACAGGGCGAATGGGTGGACCTGGATATCGACCGCACGCCCGGCCATAGCATGACGGACATCAAATGGAATTCCGGGTTTCGGAGCGATGCCCGCATCGATGCGGCCAGGAAGGTGTGGTACGGCGTGATGAAAATTCCGCTGGCTGCCATCGATCCCCGCCCGCCCGCCAATGGAGTGGAACTGCGCCTGAATCTCTACCGCTGCCAGGGCGCAGGTCCGAATCGGAAGTTCATTGCCTGGCAGCCGACCGGAAGCCGCAGCTATCACGTGCCGCAGGCGTTCGGGAAACTGCGGCTGGAAGGAAAATGAGAGCACAAGCGACCAAATCCCTGCGCATCTCCCAGGTGGGACTGCGCGGCGTCGTCGGGCCGGCGCTCACAGCCAATCATGTGCTCGATTTTGCCGCGGCGTTCGGCACATTTCTGGAGGATCCCGGCCCCGTGGTGATCGGCCGCGATCCGCGCGCCTCGGGCGTGATGCTGCGCGAAGGCGTGGTGGCGGGGCTGATGGCTTGCGGCCGCGACGTGATCGACCTGGGGCTCACTTCCAC
>JAMCRM010000122.1 GCA_023380575.1 Acidobacteriota bacterium
CCGCCTTTGCGATTGTGCGCCAGGGCGTCTGGACCGGCATCCTCGTCCTGAGCGGCTCCTATGAGACCCTGTTTTCCTACTCGATGGTGGCCGCCTGGATCTTCTACATGATGAGCGTCGCCGCCGTGTTCTTCCTCCGGCGCAAGCTCCCGGATTTGCCGCGGCCTTACAGGATGTGGGGTTACCCGTTCACGCTGTGGACCTTTCTGCTGGTCTCCGCGTGGTTCATCGTGAATGCTTTCGTGACGCAGCCCGGACCGTCTTTCTCGGCTCTCGCGATCATGGCCGCGGGCGTTCTGATCTACCGGATCTGGCGCACGGCGGACGGCCGGATCAGCCGTTTCGGAACGCCGCCACCCACGTAACCGGCATAGCGGGGCCGGTGCATGAGACAAGACTGAACCCGGCGATCCTGTAACCATAGGCTGTATACTCGTGGTATATATCGCAATTGCGGGAATCGATCCTGCATAATGGACCCTTATGGCAAAGAGGCCGAAAGCGTCAAGCTCGAACATCACTCAGACTGAGAAGGCGTACAACGCACTGAAGCACGGTATCCTGCGCGGTGAAATCCGCGAGGGAGTATTTCTGTCGGAACCCGACATCATGAAGCGGTACGGGTTCGGGCGCACGCCCTTTCGCGAGGCCTGCAACCGCCTGCACCTGGAAGGTCTGCTGGAAGTGGTGCCGCGGCGGGGTTACCTGGTGCCGGAACTGAGCTTCCGCGCGGTGCGCGATCTGTTCGAAGCCAGGCTTGTCCTCGAAGGGACCATCGCCGAGCTGGCGGCTGCTCGCGCGACCGACGCGGATATTTTCGAACTGGACCACCTCGCGAAACTCTCTGCCCGGAAGCCCGGCCCCGATCCGCACGAGATCATTGAAATCAACACCCAATTCCACCTGTGCCTCGCCCGGGCGACGCAGAACAGGGAGTTGGTTCGGATCCTGACCGGGATTCTCGATCAAACGGAGCGGCTCATGTATATTGAGCTGCGTTCGTTGCGGTTTCAGCCGTCCGAGGCGTTAGGGCTTCATACTCCAATCGTGAACGCGATCCGTAACCGGGATGCCGCAGCGGCTCGAGAGGCTTTGTTGCACGACATCACCGACGCACAGAGCGCTACCTTCGGCCGCACGCCGGTGATTGTCGATCGGGACGGTTCCTCGTCTGAGGAACGGGGCCGTCCGGGAGACAGCCCCCGCCCGGCAGTCAGAACACGGCTTTCAGCGACAACTGGATGATTTCGGGGTTGCGCGCGGCGCTGTGCCCGTCATCGTCCGAAAGCCGGCCGGCTCGCTTGCGGCGCCGGCCAGTTCAGGTGCTTGTGCAGAAACTCGAAGGTGCCCTCACCATTGATCGCATGACCGCCGTTGAAGTACTCGATCTCGGTCCGGTCCCTCAGTCCGAGTTGCGTGTATAGCCAGCGGACGTTGGCGTATTCGTATGCCACCCAGCGGTCGCGCCCGACACGATCGTTGTGGCCGCGCTCGACCATGAACGGGCGCGGGAAAATCAGGTACGCCATTTCAGCGTAGTCGAAAGTGTTGCCCAGGTTGAAGTAGGGCATCTCCCATTCGATGGTGTACATGAAGCTGAACCGTTCGTCGGTGGCGGCCACCTTCCGGGTCCAGTTGTTGAAATCGCCCGAGCAGATCGACAGGCAATATGCTTTCAGAATCGCCGGCACCCGCACCGCGGTCTCGCCGCCGTAACTCAGGCCGTAAAACGCGACGCGGTCCGGATCCACGAACGGCAGGCTTTGCAGCCATCGCAGCGTCTGATCGTGCTGGCCGATGATGAATGAAAACAGCGAAGCCTTGATACTGTTGGCCTTGCGGCTGAGCCAGCGGTAGCGGTCCTCGCCGCGGTAGAGATTATGCGGCGCGAACACAATGAAACCGCGATCCGCCAACTTCGCTGCGAACTGATTGTACGCGCCTTCTTTCTCGATCACATCGAGAGGCAGTCCGTTGCGTCCGTGCTGGCACACCACAACCGGCCGCCGCTCGCCGGGCCGGAGATCTTTTGGCATGAGCAGCACTCCCCAGGCGAACACGTCCTGCCAGACATCGAGCACCACATCATAAGCGGCCCATTTGTCCGTCTCGAGAATTTTGCGGCTGCGCGGGTTGGGTGGCAGATATGGGTCTTCGAATTTACCCATCACCTCTTTCCAAAAATAATCGCGATACCACTGCGAGGCGGCGATGAACGGCCCGGCTGGCCGCGTTTCGTGCCGGAGCCGCGTGCTCCAGGTATCGTCAGCAAGTTCCGGCGCCACCTTGTACAGGAAGAACCGTGCGCGGACATGCTCGGAGTTGCGCACCAGATTCTGCACGTGCGCCTCGAGTTCGCGCACCTGGCGCCCCTGCCGCTCCGAGGCGTCGAAAGCCCGGCGGCGGTCCACGGGCGCAGCGAGCGGCGGCACGACACCGGCATGGTCGCCGAGTAAGTTCAGTAAATCGCCCAAAGCTTCCCGCGATCCCGGACCAAGCGGTATGTTACCGGCGCCGCACACCAGCTTCCGTTGTTGGAATGCCGGCTTGGTCAGCGTGCCGATCCGTTCGAATTCCGCCGCCACTTCGTTGAACGGCGGAGTAATCAAGTCGCCCTTGTTGTTCCTGACTTCCGGAACCTTACTGTACTCGACTACCAGCCCGCGCGGCGCAATCAAGCTTGCCAGTTCCGCATCGCCGCACTCTTCCAGCAGCCCCCACACGTTACGGTAGATCGGCTCGGACCACACTGCCTGCCGGGAGTTGAAGTAGCCGCTCACGAGCGCCGCATCGATGCGCGTATCCGCCGCGGCCGCATAGAACGCGATCAGCCCGCCCTCGCCATAGCCGGCTGCGCCGATGCGGATTGCGGGGTCCTTGGCTTTGAACCAGTCCACCGCCGCCAGAACTTTCTGCACCTCGTATCCGATTACGTGGCGGCCCATTTGGAAGGCCTGCCGGTAAATCCACTCTCGGTCCGTTTGATCCGTCATGCGGATTTCGGGGTGGCCCGCCCAGCGCGTGGTCCGGTCAATCAACGTCGGGACGATGACGCGGCAGCCGCTTTCAGCCAGCCGTCGTGCGAACTGCGAATTGGGCGGCAAACCCGGCGCGAGCCCGGAAATTTGCTCCGGCGTCTGGTCCGCGTCCGGCAGTGCAACCACCTGGGCCGCCGGAGGATGTTTGGGCTCCAGCAGCAGGCCTTCTCCGTGAACGCCTTCGAGCACGCGCCAGCGCGCCTGGTAGACGGAGTACCCAGCGGTATCGGCCACCAGCGCGGGGTTCGAATCGTCACCGAAGCGTTCCATCACTGCCGGTACGCGCGGATCCACGACGCCGATCTTCTCGCGAAACCGCTTCCGGTTGGGCTCGACTGTTCGCTCGTAGGCCTGCCGCGACGAAAATTCACGATTCCAATGGCGCTGGCGCGAGCGGAGCGAATCCGCAATCTTGCGCTCGACGAACCGGTGCGCGCCATCCATCATCCTGACCGACAGGTCCCCTTGCCAGGTCAGCGGGCGGGTACCCGGAAGACTTTGGACTGATTGCGCCCAAGCTATTGCCGTGGCGCACATCATTGTGGAGCAGCACAGCC
>JAMCRM010000123.1:0-4825 GCA_023380575.1 Acidobacteriota bacterium
GCATGATGGGCATCAACCTGAACCGCTGGGAGGAGTTCTTCAGCCGCAACCAGGGCAGCATCTTCGGCTTCTTCGACCTGTTCGCGGGCGGTAACATCCGCCGGCTTACGGTCTTCGCCCTGGGCATCATGCCCTACATCACGGCGTCCATTATTCTTCAGTTGATGACCGTGGTGGTGCCCACCCTCGAGAAACTCCAGAAAGAAGGCGAACTCGGGCGGCGCAAGATCACCCAATGGACCCGCTACCTCACCGTCGGCCTCTCCATCGTCCAGTCGTTCGGCATCGCCGAGGGCCTGCAGGCCATGCAGGGCGGTATCGTCATCAGCCCCGGGTTCGGCTTTGTCATGCTCACCATCATCTCGCTGACCACCGGCACCGCTTTCATCATGTGGCTCGGCGAGCAGATTTCAGACCGGGGCATCGGCAACGGGATGTCGCTGATCATCTTCGCCGGCATCATCGTGGGTCTGCCCTCCGCGGTTCAGAATATCTATACCAACACCTTCGTCACCCACGAGTGGAACGTGCTGCAAATGCTGATCATCCTGGCGGTGATGGTGCTCGTGGTGGGGTTCATCGTGCTGGTGGAACGCGGCGAGCGGCGCATCCCGGTGCAGTACGCCAAGCGCGTGGTGGGCCGGCGCATGATGGGCGGCCAGGCCACCCATATGCCGCTGAAGGTCAACGCCGGCGGCGTCATCCCGGTGATTTTCGCCTCCTCCATTCTGGCCTTCCCCCAGACCATCGCCAATATGCCGTGGGTGCGCAGCGTCGGCTGGCTGCACGCCACCCTGGCGTCGATTCAACACGGCGAGCCGCTTTACTACGTGCTGTTCGTGGCCGGAATCATTTTCTTCTGCTTCTTTTACGTTTCCATCATTTTCAACCCCAATGAAGCGGCCGACAATATGCGCAAGTACGGCGGTTTCATTCCCGGCATCCGTCCGGGCCGCAACACCGCCGAGTACATGAACACCATCCTGACTCGCATCACCGTAGTCGGCGGCATTTACCTTTCGATCCTGTGCCTGATCCCGGACATTATGATCTCAGGCATCAAGTTGAATCACCTGCCGCTGCTCGGCAACTGGATCGACACCTGGTCCCCGCGATGGCTGCTGGAGGGGTTGAACGTGAGATTCTATTTCGGCGGCACCTCGCTGCTGATCGTGGTGGGCGTGGCCATGGATACCATCAACCAAGTTGAGGCCCAGCTCATCATGCGCCACTACGAAGGTTTCACGCCGCGCTCGGGCCGGATCCGCGGGCGGCGGAGCACGTTTTAGGGCTGGAAATGCCGGGACGCGGCCAATCTGTTATGATTAAAGGAGTTGTTGATCGGTCGCGGCCTTGTGTTCCATTTCGGCCTGGATTCTTATTGGTTTCGTAAGTGATCATTCGAAAAAGCCCTTCGGAATTGGAGAAGATGCGCCGCGCGGGGCTTTTGGTCTACCAGGTCCTTCAGAAGTTGCGCGAGATTGCCGTTGAAGGCGCCACCACCATGGATCTGGAAGTCGCGGCGGACAAGATGATTACCGATGCCGGGGCGACGCCGGCTTTTAAGGGGTATTATGTCCCCGCGGCGGGTGAGCGTTACCGGTACGTGCTGTGCACTTCGGTGAACGACGAGATTGTCCATGGCATGCCGTCTGCCAAACGGATCTTGAAATCGGGCGATGTGGTTTCCATCGATACCGGGGTGCAACTGGACGGTTATTTCGGCGATTCCGCCATCACGGTGCCCATCGGGAACATCGGCGAGGGTACCCAAAAGCTGTTGCAGGTGACCCGGGAAGCGCTGGAGCTGGCCATTGAGCAGGCCCGGGCGGGCAACCGCCTGGTGGACATCTGCGGTACGGTGGAGCGGCACGTCAAGGAAAACGGTTTTTCGGTAGTGCGGGAGTACGTGGGACATGGCATTGGGTCGCACCTGCATGAGGAACCGCAGGTCCCCAATTACGTGGACCGCAAGAACGAGAACCCAAGGCTCAAGGAGGGCATGGTGCTGGCCATCGAGCCGATGGTCAACGCGGGCAGGCCCGAATGCGTGGTGGCCCGCGACCGCTGGACGGCCATGACCAAAGACGGGTCGTACTCGGCCCATTTCGAGCACTGCGTGGCGATTACGTCCAACGGGCCATGGGTTCTGACGAGACCATAGAGGGCCGGCCGGCGGGCGGGGAGCGAGTGGTCCCCGGCACCGTGGTGGAAGAGTTGCCCCGGGCGGTTTACCGGGTGGAGTTGGATACCAGGCGGCAGGTGCTGGCGCATCCCGTCGGCCTGGCAAAACGGAATTTTGTCAGGCTGCTGCCGGGCGATCGGGTTGAGGTTGCCCTGGCCCCCCGCGACTGGACGCGCGGCCGGATTACGCGCCGATTGACGGGAATTGAGGGAAAATGAAAGTACGCGCATCGGTTAAGAAGATTTGCGACAAGTGCAAGGTGATCCACCGCCACGGCGTGGTGCGGATCATCTGTGTCAACCCCAAGCATAAGCAGAGACAGGGGTAACGGGAGAGAGTCTATGGCACGTATCGCCGGAGTGGATTTGCCCCCCAAGAAGCGGGCGGAGATCGGGCTTACTTATATTTACGGCATCGGGCGCACCCGGTCGAAGTCGATCCTGCACCGCGCGGGCATCGATTTCGATAAGAAGGTCGCGGATCTGACCGAAGATGAAGTCAATCGCGTTCGCCAGATCCTGGAAGAGGAAGGCGCCGTCGAAGGCGACCTGCGCAAGGAAATCTCGATGAACATCAAGCGCCACATCGAGATGGGCTCCTACCGGGGCCTGCGGCACCGGCGCGGCCTCCCCGTCCGCGGCCAGCGCACTCATACCAACGCGCGCACCCGCAAGGGGCCGAGGCGAGGCACCATCGCCAATAAGAAGAAGAGTTCGGCGAAGACATAGTAGAGACGTATGGCGAAAACACCAGCCAAACCATCCAAGAAGAAGGCATTTAAGAAAAAGGAAAAGCGCGTCGTCCATACGGGCGTCGTTCACGTACAGGCCACCTTCAACAACACCATCGTCACCATCACCGATCAGGAGGGCAACACGGTGGCGTGGTCCAGCGCCGGCTCGCTCGGTTTCCGCGGGTCCCGTAAGGGTACCCCGTTCGCCGCGCAGCAGGCTGCTTTGACGGCGGCCAACAAGGCCAGCGAGAACGGCCTGCGCACCGTGGACGTGAAGGTCAGCGGGCCCGGTTCCGGGCGGGAGTCGGCCATTCGCGCCCTCTCCACCGTCGGACTGGAGGTCAAGACCATTCGGGACGTGACCCCCATTCCTCACAACGGCTGCCGGCCGCCCAAGAAGCGGCGCGTCTAAGTGTTGGCTCAGGAAGCAGGATGACCGTCTGCCATGACCGTAAACTGCACCTTTAGATCAGAAAGGTTAGAGGAGAAAGAGACTTGGCACGATATGTAGGCCCGGTTTGCCGGCTGTGCCGGCGCGAGGGCATGAAACTGTTTTTGAAAGGCGAGCGCTGCCATAGCGATAAGTGCGCCATCGAGCGCCGCAATTTCGTTCCCGGGCAGCACGGCAAAGACCGCAAGGCGAAACTGGTCGGCTACGGCCTCCAGTTGCGCGAAAAGCAGAAGGCCCGCCGCATCTACGGCGTGCTGGAGACCCAGTTCCGCAACGGGTTCGAAAAGGCCGCGCTGCAAAAAGGCATCACCGGCGAGAACCTGCTCGGCAACCTGGAACGCCGTCTTGATAACGTGATCTATCGCATGGGGTTCGGCACCAGCCGGGCGCAGGCGCGCCAGGTAGTGCGCCACGGGCACATTCAGGTGAACGGGCGCAAGGTCAATATCCCTTCGTTCATGGTGAAGGTCGGCGATGAAGTGGCCGTCCGCGAAACCAGTAAGAATAATCCGACCATTCTCGGCGCCCGCGACGCCACCGCCCACGCTCCCGCTCCCAGTTGGATGGACGTGGACCGCGAAGGGCTCAAGGCCCGCATCACCGGGCTCCCCAAGCGCGATGAACTGGTGCAGATCCCGATGAACGAGCAGCTCATCGTCGAGCTGTATTCGAAGTAAGACTGAGGCGGCCGCGCCTATGCCGGCCGCCTACAAGCGAGGTTTTTATGTACAAGGGCTTCCAGAAACCCAAGCGTTTGGTCGCCAATACCGATACGCTCACCGAGCGGTACGGCATGTTCACGGCCCAGCCCTTCGAGCGCGGGTTCGGCACCACTATCGGCAACGGTTTGCGGCGCGTGCTGCTCAGCTCGATTGAGGGCGCGGCCATTACCGCCGTCAAAATCGAAGGCGTGGAACACGAATTCAGCCCGATTCCGGGCGTGGTGGAGGATGCCACCGACATCATCCTGAATCTCAAGCAGGTCCCCTTCAAGATGATGGGGGACTCCATCAAGACGGTGCGCATCTCGGTGGACCATCCGGGCGAGGTGCTCAGCGGCCAGATCCAGACCGACCAGGATGTCGAGGTGCTCGACCGCAACCTGCACATCGCCACGGTCAGCGAGGGCGGCAAACTCAATGTCGAGATGCGGCTGAAGATGGGCCGCGGCTATGTCAGCGCCGACAAGAACTTCGACGAGGACCTGGCCATCGGCTATATCCCCATCGATTCGGTCCACTCCCCCGTGCGCAAGGTCAACTTCCAGGTGGAAGCGGCCCGCCTCGGGCAGATGACCGATTACGACAAGCTCACGCTGGAAACGTGGACCAACGGGGCCATTTCCCCGCAGGACGCCATCGGCTACGCCGCCAAGCTGCTCAAGGACCACATGTCCATCTTCATCAACTTCGAGGAAGTGGCCGAGCAGCCCGAGGAGATCGCCGACCGTGGCCTG
>JAMCRM010000123.1:4835-7058 GCA_023380575.1 Acidobacteriota bacterium
ACAAGATGAACGACATCCGCAACCGCTCGGTGGAGGAACTCGAGCTCAGCGTCCGCTCCTACAACTGCCTCAAGAACGCCAACATCCAGACCATCGGCGAACTGGTGCAGAAGACCGAAGCGGAGATGCTGCGCACCAAGAACTTCGGGCGCAAGTCGCTGAACGAGATCAAGGAAATCCTTTCGGGGCTCGGCCTGCAGCTCAATATGCGCATGGACGCTCACGGCCGCCTGGTGGCGCCGCCGCCGAGCGCCACGCCGCCCGAGGGTGAAGAGGAAGAGAACCCCGAGCAGATCGCGGGATAGAACACCACCATGAGACATAAAGTAGGTTCGTACAAGTTGAAGCGGGACGTGGACGCCCGCAAGGCTCTGCTGCGGGGACTGGTGACCAGCGTCATCGAGCAGGAGCGCGTGATCACCACCGTGCCCAAAGCCAAGGCCATCAAGCCGCTGGTCGATAACATGATCACCCTGGCCAAGGAGGATACTCTGCACGCCCGCCGGCAGGCGGCGGCGTACCTCCGCACGCCGGCGGCGGTGAAGAAGTTATTTGACACCCTCGGCGCCCGCTTCGGCCAGCGCAACGGCGGATATACCCGTGTGGTGAAGGTCGGGTTCCGCAAGGGTGATGGGGCGGAACAGGCCATGGTGGAACTGGTCGGCTCCGAACTGGTGAAGCGCGCCGCCGACCGCGCCAAACGGCGCGAAGAGCGCCAGCGGGCCCAGCGCGAAGGCCGCGAACCCGAAGAAGGACAGGAATAGATCCAGCCCGGCGTTTCGGCCGGCCGTAACTCTCTCACCATCAGGCAGCGCGAAGGCGAGTCATACTTCCCGAGCGCTGCCTTTTCTTTTGCCCGCCAAGCGTCAGCCCCTTTTCGACCTTACCGTGACCGACTTGGGCTACACTTCTACTTATGCCGCTTACCCGCAGGTCCGCCATGGGCGTCATGGCCGCGGCGCCCGCCGTGATGCGCGCCAGACAGACACCCGCCCCGAATCTCCTGTTCATCCTTTCCGACGATCACAGCTACCCGTATCTGGGCATCTATGGCGCCGGCTGGATGTCCACGCCTAACCTGGACCGCTTCGGCCGCGAGGGCATGCTGTTCGATCGCGCCTTCACCGCCGCGCCACAGTGCGTGCCGTCGCGAGCCGCATTCATGACCGGCCGCTCGAGACCGGTGGCGGCGCGTATGGGCCGCTTCAGTTCGCCTCTGCCGCCGGATATTCCAACCGTCCCGGAAGTGCTCCACACGCGCGGCTACTACACCGGGGTCTGCGGCCGCTATTTCCATTTGGATGGCGTGGTCAGGCCAGCCCCGTCCACCGCGCAGGTGTATCAGAAAGCCGGCCTGCGCACCTGGAAACACCGTATCGACTACCTGGACATGTCCTCGCAGGCCACTACGCCGGAGCGCTTCAACGACTTCCTGGCCAAGGCTCCCAAGGACCGGCCCTGGTTCTTCTGGATCAATTACAGCGATCCGCATCATCCCTGGGACCGCGACGCCGGCAAGGTGGACACCGCCAGGATCAAGACGCCGCCCCACCTGCCCGACCTGCCCGGGGTGCGCGACGATCTGGCGCGCTATTGCGGCGAAGTGGAGCGCGCCGACCGGTCGTTTGCCGAAGCCCTGGACGTGCTGCGAAAACACGGGCACGACGAGCAGACCCTGGTCGTTTTCATGGGCGACAACGGCATGGCGTTCCCCCACGGCAAAGGGTCGCTCTACGATCCGGGATTGCATGTGCCGCTGATGGCCCGCTGGCCCGGGCACATCAAGCCGGGCAGGACGCAAAACCTGATCTCCGGCGAAGACATCGCCGCCACCTTCATGGATGCCGGCGGCGCTGCCCTGCCCCGCGGCGTTTCGGGACGTAGTTTCTATCCGCTGTTGACCGGCGGCCAATACCAGCCGCGCGATTATATCTTCGGCGCGCGCCTGCACCACGGCAACAGCGCTTTCGGACCCGAAACCAAGGCGGCCACTTTCGATCTCGGCAGGTGCGTGCGGAGCAGCCGCTACAAGCTCATCTACAACGTGACTCCCGCCATGGAATACTGGCCGGTGGACAGCGGCCAGGACCCTACCTGGCAGCAGATGCTGGCCGCCCACAAGAGCGGCACACTCAAACCCGAATTCGATCGCGCCTATTTCGGCCGGCCGCGGCCCGTGCTGGAACTCTACGACCTGGATGCCGACCCCGGTGAACTGAATAA
>JAMCRM010000124.1 GCA_023380575.1 Acidobacteriota bacterium
AGAATGGTCCCGCGGCCGATATTCTGCTGCACGGTGAGGCTGAAGTTATACACGGTGGGCACCTTGCCGGCGGGATCGAGGCCGGTGATGTTCTGCGGGAAGAGGGCGCCGGAAGAAGACAGCAGGTTGGCCAGGGTGCCGTAATAAATGATGGGGTTGGAGAACAGCGGCGCCTGGGAGAGGTACGGGTTGGTGACGCTGCCGAGGTTGGTCCGGTTATAGAACATGCCGAAGCCGCCGCGGATGGCGGTGCGGCCCTTGCCAAACGGGTCGTAGGCGAATCCGATGCGGGGCGCATAGTGGATGCCGCGATCCCTGGTCAGCCCGCGGGGGTAATTCCGGTCGTCGCGAGCGGCCACGAGGCCGTTGGCCACGTCGCCGGCGCCGGGCGCGATAGGTCTGTCCAGTCAGGGGATTCACGCCGATTTTGCGGTTGCCGATTTTGGCGGGAGCGATCAGGCGCACCTGGCGCGCCGGGTCGTAGCGGTCCGGAACGAAGCCGGAGAGGTAGCCGTCGGCTTCGTAAATGGGCTGCAGCCAATAGAACCGGACGCCATAATCCAGGGTCAGTCTGCGGCTGAGTTTCCAGTTGTCCTGCACGAACCATTCGACGTTGCTGACGAGCATGTGAGCGTCGCGCCGGATGGAGGATTCGACATAGCTGTCGAAAACGCCGATGAGGGCATTGGAATAGGCATAACCGGTATTGAGCGGATTATTGGTGCTGGTTCCGAAGTCATAGGTTCCGTTGAAATCGGTGTTCGGCGTCTGCAGGCGCCAGAAGCGGTCAACGTAGAGGCCCGCCTTCACGGTATGGGCGGTGAGGGTCTTGGTCAGGTTATTACTCAGCGAGAACGACTTGTGTTCCTGGGTGTTGGGGAACCTGCTCTCCACTTTCAGGGTGGCGGCGCCGGCGACACCGCCGAACGTCGCGTTGGGGATGATTTTGAGGGGATTGCTGGTAGGGTTGAACTGACCGGCGACAAAGCCGATGGCGTCGCGCTGATTGCGGCGCAATTCCTCGGGGGTGACGCTGTCGCGCTCGGGGCGGTTGGTGAAGCCGGCGTTCAATTCATTGATGAGGGTGGGAGAGAAAATGCGCTGGTAGCGCCCTACCAGCACGGTGCCGTTGCGCTGGGCCGAACGGGTCATCTGGGGCCAGTTGGCATTGCCCGTGCCGGGAGCGCCGATGGGCCCCTCATTGGTTTCGAAGGAGCGGGAGAAGTTGATGGAGACGATGTTGTTCGAATTCAGGTTGTAGTCGGTTTTGAGCGTATCCTGGCGCTGCGGGAGGCGGTTTTCGGACTGGAACACGTAGTTGTAGCGGCCGCCGGAAATGGCGCGGTTGAGAAAATTCGGAACGGGGAAGACTTTGAGCAGCGCCTGGCCGCTCGGGTTGATGCGGTTGGCGGGCACCTTGTTGGAAGGGAACGGGGCGTTATCGGCGAAGGGATCGCGTACGGCGATCACGCGGTTATTGAGGTCCACGGATTGGGAAAAATCGCCGGTGCGCTCGAGTTCCGTGGGGACGGTCACCTGGGCGGTGGGCCGGGCGGTGCGGCGGGGCCAGAATTCCTGGGACCAGAAGAAGAACAGCTTGTCCTTATTGCGGTTGAATTTGCCGGGGATGTAAACGGGTCCGCCGAGGTTGTAGTTCCAGGTATTGAAGCGGTAGCGCGGCTTGGGGACCTTGAGACGGTTATTGAAGAAGCTGTTGGCGTTGAACTGCTCGTGGCGCTTGAAGTAAGAAAGCGCGGCCGTGAAACTCGCGGGTGCCCGACTTGGTTACGAGCTGGACGTTGGCGCCGGACATGCGGCCGTATTCGGCCTGGTAGTTGCTGAGGAGGACCTTAACTTCGGCGATGGCATCCTGGCTGACGGAGACGGTGGCGGTGTAGTTGTTGCCGAGGGCATTCATGTTCATGCCGTCGAGGGTGAGGGAGTTGGTGTTGCGCCGCCCGCCCTGAACGTAGATGTTCGAGTTGCGGCTGGGCGAATCGGGTTCGTCGAGATCGACGACCCCGGGCAGGAGCTGAAGGACGGACATGACGTTGCGCCCGAGGATGGCAAGGTTCTCCACCTGCTGGCTGGTGACGACGCCGGCTCTTTCGGCGCTGGCGGTCTGAACGACGGCGGCTTCAGCGGCGACAGTCACCTTTTCCGAGACCGCGCCGACTTCAAGAACGATTTTTCCCATGGGCAGGGTTTCGGAGGCGGAGAGGACGATATCGCGGCGTTCGGCCTGTTTGAAACCCTCGCTGGCCACGACCAGCCGGTAGCGATCCGGCTGCAGGCTGCTGAAGACGAACGCGCCGCGCACGTCGGTACGGGTGTTTCGTTCGGCGGCGGTCGAGATCTGGACGAGGGTGACACGGGCGCCGGCCACGGCGAGGTCCGTGGGATCGGTGACGGTGCCGGTGATGGAGCCGGTGATGCTCTGAGCGAGCAGGTGAACGGACGCCACAAACGACAATGCGGCGACACGCACGAGTGTTCTGGCGGTGACCATGCAATTCTCCAGGGCTGGCGAGAGATTATGACGCGAGCGAGCAGCAAATGTCAAACGGAGCGGGCGGCGGGGTGGTATGGAACAGCGGAATTCTGGTGTGGTAGTAAGGGAGATCCATGACACCAGAGTCGGCCCGGAGCGCATTGACGGATGCGCTTCTTTCCCTGAACCCCGGCGCGGAGGTGGTCGCGAGCCGGCTGAGGCAGATTCACGAGGATGTGTTGGCCCGCTCGCCGTATGTGCGGCAGGCTAACTTCACAAGGATTCATCCGCGCGACCTGGAC
>JAMCRM010000125.1:0-2037 GCA_023380575.1 Acidobacteriota bacterium
CATCGACGGCCCGTCCTACCCCTACATCGTCCGCAATCACCTGGAAACCAAGGAGGGCGCCGTGCTGCAGGTCTTGATGCCGGTGGGGGAAACCATCACGGTGGGCCGCTTCGTGGGCCCCTTCAGGTTCCTCATCTCCACCGCCGGGGTGACCGGCACGGTGGATAGCGACCGCGGCTGCCGCACCCAGATCCGCACCCGCGTTCCCGACGCTTCGCGCTGGCTGCACAACTACAGGGCGGGGCTTCACCGCGTGATTTTTTACGGAGACCACGTTGAGATGGTGGAGCGCATGGGCCGCCTGATGGGCTTCGAAGTCGTGCATGAGATGTGATTTTGGATAGAGTAGAATGTACCCCATGAAGAAGCTCGCCATCGCGTTCGCGCTCGTGTCGGTTGCCTCCGCACAGCGGTACTGGATTTCCGCCCCCCCTCAGGTGACAGCCAACGAATTCCCCATCGTTGCCTGGAACCCGTCCCCATCCGACCCACAGCAGTTGCAATGGATGCGGGAAGCGGGCTTGAACGTGTCGGGCTTCTGCCGCGTGGAGGACCTGGATAAGGTGGCCGCCGCGGGGCTTAGCTGCCTGGTAGCTGATAAGCGGGCCAACGGCTATGATTGGCGGAAACTGCCCGACCAGGAAACACTCCGCCAGAATGTGCAATCGCTGGCGCGGGACGTCGAGGGCAAGCCGGCGGTTTTCGGCTTCCAACTTCGGGACGAACCCGGCGCCCAACTCATGCCCGGGCTGGGGAAAGTGGCAGCCCTGCTGCGCGAAGCGGCCCCCGGCAAGTTCGCCTACGTGAACCTGTTTCCAACTTATGCTTCGCCCCAGCAATTGGGAAGCCCAAGCTACGAGGCGCATGTGCGCACGTACCTGGCGGACGTCCACCCGCAATTCCTGAGTTGGGACAACTACTCCCTGATCGAGGGCGAGATGCAGGACAGGTTCTTCACCAACATGGAAATCATCCGCCGCATGGCGCTCGAAGCCGGCATCCCGTTCTGGAACTGCATTCTGGCGAACTCGCACTTCCACTACATGGAACCCTCGGACGCCACTTTCAATCTCCAGGTATTCAGCACCCTGGCGTACGGCGGCCGGGGCATCCAGTACTTCACGTACTTCACTCCGTCGGCGGGAAACTACCGGCTTGGCGCGGTCGATCAGTTCGGCAACCGAACCACCACCTGGGAGAAACTGCGGCTCATCAACAACAAGATTCACACCCTTGCTCCCGTGCTTCTCAAATTGAAGAGCACGGGCGTATATCATTCGCCGGAACCGCCGGCGGAGGGCCACGGACTGGCGGAAAGCCGCCTGGTGGAATCGGTGACGATGCGGCCGCCCAGCAAGGATGCGGCGCCCGCCCGCTGCCTGATCGGCGAATTCCAGGATGGCCAGGGCCGCCCCTATCTCATGCTGGTGAACAAGAGCCTGAGCCAATCCTATTCCTTTGAAATTCACCGATCGGATAAATCGAAAAAGCTGATCTACATCTCGCCCTACTCCGGCCAGGAGCAGCCGTTCGGCGGCGAATTGGATTGGATTGCGCCCGGCGCGGGCGTTCTGTTCCGGATCGGCTAGGAGATACCGCATGAAAAAGTTCGCAATCGCTCTCGCGCTCCTTTCGGTTGCCCCGGCACAGCAGGAGTGGGTTTCGCGTCCTCGCCCCGTCACGGCCGGCGAATTCCCCGTCATGGCCTGGAATCCTTCCCCGTCCGACCCGCAGCAGTTGCAGTGGATGCGCCAAGCGGGCCTGAACGTATCGGGGTTCTGCCGTGTGGAAGACCTGGACAAGGTGGCGGCCGCGGGGCTCACCTGCCTGGTAGACGACAAGCGGGCCAACGGTTACGACTGGAAGCAACTGCCCGCGCCGGAAACGCTACGCCGGAACGTGCAGTCGCTGGTGCGCGATGTGGAGGGCAAGCCGGCGGTTTTCGGCTTTTACCTGCAGGACGAACCTAACGCGGCACTCATGCCGGGCTTGGGACAGGTGGCGGCCCTGGTGCGCAAAGCAGCACCGGGAAAGATC
>JAMCRM010000125.1:2146-3285 GCA_023380575.1 Acidobacteriota bacterium
TCACCAATATGGAAATTATCCGCCGCATGGCGATGGAAGCCGGCGTCCCGTTCTGGAACTGCATTCTGGCGAATGAGTGTTTCAACTTCATGCAGCCTTCCGACGCCACCTTCAATATCCAGGTATTCAGTACCCTGGCGTATGGCGGCCGCGGCATCCAGTACTTCACATACTTCACGCCGGCGGTGGGGAACTACCGGATGGGCGCCGTCGATCAGTTCGGCAACCGCACCCCAACCTGGGAGAAACTACGGCTCATTAATAACAAAATTCATGCGCTCGCTCCCGTGCTTCTCAAGCTGAAGAGCACGGGCGTGTATCACTGGCCGGAACCGCCAGCCGAAGGCCACGGCCTTTCGGAAAGCCGCCTGGTGGAATCGGTTGCGTTCCGGCAGTCCACCAAGAACCCCACGCCCGGCCGCTACCTGATCGGTGAATTTCAGGATGGCCGGGGCCGGCCCTATCTTATGCTGGTGAACAAGAACCTGTCCCAGTCCTACTCTTTTGAGATTCGCCTGAAGGATAAATCGAAAAAGCTGATCTACATCTCGCCCTACTCCGGCCAGGAGCAGCCGTTCGGCGGCGAGTTGGATTGGATCGCGCCCGGCGCGGGCGTCCTGTTCCGCATCGGATAGGAGAACCATATGGCTATTAAATACGGAGTCAATACATTTATCTGGGCGGCCTCCTTCGAAGCCTCGCACCTGCCCTTGCTGGAGGAGATCCGCCGCCGCGGTTTCGATGGCGTCGAGTTACCCATGATCGAGCCCTCCAAGGTGGCGGCGGCCGAGATCCGCAAAGGACTCGAAGAGAACGGCCTGGAAGCCACGTGCTGCGCGGTGCTGCCGGGCGGCCTGAGTCTGATCCACGAAGATGCGGAGGTGCGCCGTAAGAGCCGCGCGCACATGGTGGAATGCATTCAGAAAACCGCGGAAGTGGGCGCCAAGATGATAGCCGGGCCGCTCTATTCCCCGGTCGGCTACCTGCCCGGAAGGCGCCGCACGGAAGATGAGTTCGCACGCGCCGTCGAAAGCTGGCAGATGCTTGGCGGGACGCTGGCCGCCAACGGGGTTACCGCAGCCATAGAGCCGCTCAACCGCTTCGAAACCTATTTCCTCAACACGACCGCGGACGCGGTG
>JAMCRM010000126.1:0-55006 GCA_023380575.1 Acidobacteriota bacterium
CTGCAGCAGGTCCGCAAAAATAATGGCGGCGTCAACGTCCAGCAACTCCACCGGCTGGAGCGTGACGGTGGCGGCCAGATCGGGCCGTTTGCACATCTCCAGGATGCTGTGGCGGGCACGAATTTCGCGGTATTGGCGCAGGTACCTGCCTGCCTGGCGCATGAACCACACGGGACGCACGTCCGTGGGCCGTCGCCGGCAGGCATCGAGAAAGCGGCTTGTCATTGGAGCCACGCGCATGGCTGATCCGTCCTGTCTTCGCAGATGAACGCGCGATAGTCGCGGGGAAGGTGTTTGGCCGCCCAGGCGCGGCCGTTGATGAACACGGGCTTGGTCCATGCCTCGCTGTCGATGGTCCTGGGCGCGAACACTGAGACTTCCAGCATGCCCCTGGCCGGATAGCCGGTCCGGGGCTCCATGATGTGACTGAAAATGCGCCCCTCGGCGCGGAAGAACTTTTCGTAGCTGCCCGAAGTGGAGAGCGATTGGTTGTTCAGATACACCGTGGCGACGTGCCGGGAGCGGACTTTCGGGTCGCGGATTTCAATTTTCCAGCCGCGGGGCTCGCTGGGCGGCGCGCCCAACCCATAAATGGAACTGGCCGAACCCGAAACCAGGGCTGTGGTGATGCCGTATTGTCTGAGCACGTCCACCATCCGGTCCACCGCGAATCCTTTGCCGATCCCGCCGGGATCGATTTCCACGCCTTTCCGGTCGAAGCGCACGGTTTGCGAGCCGGGATCCAGCAGGATGTGCCGGTACCCCAGCCGGGCCAGCACCGCGCGCACTTCCGCCCGGTGCGGCAACCGCCCGCTGCCCTTGTAAAAACCCCACAGCTTCATGAGAGGGCCCACGGTGATATCGAAGGCGCCCTCGCTCTGCCGGCTGTAATCCAGGCACCGGGCCACGAGATCGAAAACCTCCCGCGATACTCTCACCGGGCGTTCGGCCCCGTACCGGTTGATTTCGCTCCATTCGCTGGACGGCTTGTAATTGGAAATCAGGTCGTCCAGCCGGCGCACCTCTTCGAAAGCCGCTTCCGCGGCCTGCTGCATCTTCATCCGGTCGGCGCCGTAGATCACCACGGCGTAACTGGAACCCATGGCTTCGGCGCTCATCTCCAGCCGGAGCTGGTCGCCGGCCGCCAACGACAGGCCCGGTAGGGCCCCCGTTAAAAACAAAACTAGCACAAGTTGTTTAGCGGGAGCATAAAAAAAGCGGTGGCGGGACGATCCTTCGCGCCATGCCGTCGTGCTCACGTGCCTGCTAGCTCTTTTCCTCGCGTCCACGCGTTTTCTTCGCCCGTTTCAGAAGGACGTCGATGCGGGTATCGACCTCCGCCCAGCGGTCGGCCTCGAAGTGCAGTTCGGGGACACGGCGCAGGTTGAGGCGGGAGGCGAGCTCGTGGCGGATGTAATGCCGCGCATGATCCAGAGCGGCCAGGGCCTGGCGCTGATCGTCCTCCTCGCCCACCACCGCCACCTTGACCCGCGCGTGCCGGGAATCGGGGCTCACCTGGACCTCCGTCACGCTCACCGAAGCAACACGCGGATCGTCCATTTCGAAACCGATCAACTCGGCAAGCTCCTCCCGTACCGCTTCCGAGACCCGCTGGACGCGATGTTCATCCATATCCAAAACGACGGGCGGGCCGCGGCGAGAGTTTCCGCGCGGGCCAGCCTCAACTGATCCACTCCACGTTGGCATCGGCCAGAGCGGCACCAAGCAGGGCCGCGGCTTCCCGTTCCACCGATTGCAGCAGCCGTTCGGCGTGCCCGTGATCGCTGGAGACGGTAACCGCCGCAAGGGTGGACCGCTGCCACAGGTCCTGCCCGTCGATCTCGGCCACAGCCACGTTGAACTTGTGCCGCAACCGGTCCTTCAGGCTCTTCACCACGTGGCGCTTGTCCTTAAGCGAGTGCGCATCCTCGATGCGCAACTCCAGCGTCAGTACACCGATGACCGGCATTTACGCAAATACTTCCGTGGCCACCCTTTCAGTCACGAACGCTTCGATCACGTCACCCTGCTTGATATCGCCGTAGTTCTCCAGTGTCACGCCGCATTCCTGGCCGCTGCGGACTTCGCTGACGTCGTCCTTGAAACGGCGCAGGGAGGAGATTTTGCCGGTATACACCACCACGTTATCGCGCAGCAGACGCACTTCGCTGTCGCGTGTCAGGGTGCCGTCCTGCACCACACAGCCGGCCACGTTGCCCACCTTGGTAATGCGGAAGGTCTCCCGCACTTCGGCCTTGCCTTTATAGATCTCGCGGAACACCGGCTCGAGCAGGCCGGACATGGCGCGCTTGATCTCGTCGGTCAGGTTGTAGATGATCGTATGCAGACGGATATCCACTTTTTCCTGCTCCGCGAGGGCGGAGGCATTGCGCTCCGGCCGCACGTTGAACCCGATGACGATGGCATTGGAAGCGGAGGCCAGCAGCACGTCGGATTCGTTGATGGCGCCCACGCCGGAGTGAATCACGCGCACCTTGACCTTCTCGTTGGAGAGCTTCTGCAGGGTATCGGTGAGGACCTCGGCCGAACCGCCCACGTCGGCTTTGAGGATCATGGGCAGTTCCTTGACTTCGCCGGCCTGCATCTGCCGGTGCAGTTGTTCCAGGGTGAGGCGGCTGCTCTTGGCCATGGCGGCTTCGCGCGCCTTGGCTTCGCGCCATTTGACGATCTGCTGCGCCTTGGCGGTATCGGTGACCACCTGGAAATCGTCGCCGGCTTCGGGCAGCGAATCGAGCCCGAGGACTTCGACGGGGGTGGAAGGCTCGGCCTTGCGCACCTGCACGCCCCGGTCGTTGTACATGGCGCGCACCTTGCCGAACACCGAGCCACAGATGAAGAAGTCGCCCACGTGCAGCGTTCCGTTGCGCACCAGCACGGTGGGCACGGGGCCGCGACCGCGGTCGAGCTTGGCTTCCAACACGGTGCCCATCGCGGGGCGGCCCGGGTTGGCCTTAAGCTCCTGCATGTCGGAGACCAGCAGAATCATCTCGATCAGCAGGTCCAGGTTGGTCTTCATTTTGGCGGAGACGGGGACCATGACGGTGTCGCCGCCCCAGTCTTCCGCGAGCAGTCCGCGGTCGGCGAGCTGCTGTTTGATGCGTTCGGGCTGCGCATCGGGTTTATCGATTTTGTTGACCGCGACCACGATGGGCACCTTGGCCGCGCGCGCGTGGTCAATGGCCTCCAGGGTCTGCGGCATCACGCCGTCATCGGCCGCCACCACCAGAATGACCACATCGGTGACCTTGGCGCCGCGGGCGCGCATGCGTGTAAATGCTTCGTGGCCGGGGGTGTCGATGAAGACCACCTTGCGCCCGTTCTGCTCGACGACGTAGGCGCCGATGTGCTGGGTGATGCCGCCGGCTTCGCGCTCGGCCACGTGGCTTTCGCGGATGGCGTCCAGCAGCGAGGTCTTGCCGTGGTCCACATGGCCCATGATGGTGACCACCGGCGGGCGTTTGACCAGGTCTTTGACGTCCTCGGCCTGCTCCACCTGCCGCATGGCTTCTTCCTCGAAGCTCACGGTGTTGGTGGAAGCGCCGAATTCGCGGGCGATATCGTTGGCGAGTTTGGAATCGAGGGTCTGGTTGATGGTGGCGAAGATGCCGCGGTCCAACAGCTTCTTGATAACCATGTTGGCCTTGACATCCAGCTTTTCGGAAAGTTCCTTGACGGTGATGCCTTCCGAGATGGTGATCTGGCGGTTGATGGGCGGCGGCCCGGACTCCTGCCGGCGACGGCTGGGCTGCAGGACTCTTTCTTCGGGCTCAACTTCCCGGGGCTGCCGGCGCTTATCGGGAGCGCGGCCACGCTGCTGCTCGGGCGCGGGGGCGACGGGCGGTTCCAGGCGGGCGCCGCGGGGCGAGGTCGGGTGCATGGGCCGGGGCCCCACCGGGCGGGCGGGACCGCCGGGGCGAATTCCTCCCGCCCTGCCCACGGCGGGGCCGCGGGGAATGGGACGGTCGAAGATGGGACGCCCGGGCACGGGCGACGGAGGCTGCGGCGGACGCGGCATGCCGGGCCGGGGCGAAGCCACGGGGGCGCCCGGTGTGGGCGCGGGTTTCTGCTGGGTCAGTTTGGCCAACAAATCGGGACGCGGCGGAACCACGGGACGCGCCGCGGGCTGGCCTGCCAACGGGCGGCTGACGGGCGGCCTGGGTGCGGCCGGAGCGGCCGCGGATGGAGACGGGGACGGGACCACCGGCGCACCGGGCACGGATTGGCGCGGGCGCGGCGGAGCCGGAGGCCGGGCAACGGGAGCACCGGGAGCGCGCACCCCTTCCAGGGTGGACGGGAACGGCTGCCGCGGACCGGAGAGTACCTGCCCGGGTTTCGGAGCCGTGGGCAACGGCTTGGCGGCAGGCGGCGCGGGCCGCCCCGGCGCAATCACCACCGCCGGCGGCTGTTGCCCCGGCGCGGGGGCGGGCGGAAGCGGCGGAGCAGCCTGGCCCGGCGCGTGCGGCGCAGACGGCGCCATGGATGCCAAAGGCGGACGAATGGGGGCCGCCGGGCGGCCCGGGCGCGGCGCAACTACCGGTTTCTCGAGTACGGCGGCCCGCTCCTCGGCGGGAGCCTCGGTTTCGGCCTGCTCGAGCGTTTCCGCCTCAACGCCGGGCTCGGGACGCTGTTCCTCGAACGCCTCCCGCGAGGCCCCCTCCGGGACCGCGGGTTCGGTTTCCTCGACCGATTCCGTAGCGGCTTCGGGCATCTGTCCATAGAGCCGGCGCAACCGGTCCGCAACGTCTTCGTCGATGGAGCTGGAATGCGTCTTCTTTTCCGTGACGCCTAGCTCGGGGAGCCGGTCCAGTATCTCATGGGCCTTCACCTCCAACTCCCGCGCCAGCTCGTTGATACGAATCTTTTTCATATAACCGTGATGCTGTTCTTCCCCAGAGACCGCACCCTACTCCTCCGGCCTCTCTCGCACACCCGTCCCGTTGTCTTCGCGACGATCCTCGGGACCCGAGACTCCTATCCTATCAGACTCAGCCGGAGCCGCACCGGGATCGGCCTTGGCGGAGTCCGGTTCGAAACGTTCCTCGGCCCCCTCGGGGTCGAAAATCAGCGACTGCTCCGGCGGCGCCGGCTGGTTCACGTCCTCTGCCTCGGACGGCTCGGACCCCGGCTCGCGGTCCATGAGAGCCGGCTCGACGCCCTCGAACTCGGCGAGTTCGGCCGCCGGCACGGCGAGGTCTTCGGCGGACGGTTCCGCGCTTGCCAGCGCCGCCTCTCCCTCGGCCACCATCTCGGGCTGTTCGAACTGGTTATAGTACGCGTTGACCGCCTGCTGGATGCGTTCCACAATCTTTTCGCCGATTCCGGGGATTTCGAGCAACTGTTCGGGGGTCATCCCGCCCAGTTTCTCGATGGTGCCCACCCCGGCTTCGAGCAATCCTTCCACCACTTTATCGGCGATGCCGTAGTCCAGCAGCACGGACACGGGCGCCCCGGGGGCGACCAGGGCGGCCATGGCGCTCTCCACCTCCTGGCGCTTTTCCTCCTCGCTCTTGATATCGATTTTCCAGCCGAGGAGTTTGGCCGCGAGCCGCACGTTCTGGCCCTTCTTACCGATGGCCAGGGAGAGCTGCGAATCGTCGACGATCACCTCCATCTGTTTTTCGAGCGGATCGAGGATGGTGACGCGGCTGATCTTGGCGGGGCTGAGCGCGTGGGTAGCGAAGACCACCGGATCGTCGGAGTACTCGATGATATCGATCTTCTCACCGCGCAGCTCGCGAATGATCGATTGTACCCGCATGCCCTTCATGCCTACGCAGGCACCTACGCTGTCCACGTCGCGGTCGCGGCTCTGCACGGCGATCTTGGTGCGCTCGCCGGCCTCCCGCGCGCAGGCTTTGATGACCACCGTGCCGTCGTAGATTTCCGGGACTTCCTGCTCGAACAGCCGCATGACGAGTTCGGGGGCGGCGCGCGAGACGACCACGCCGGGACCCTTGCCGGCCTTGTCCACCATGCGGATGACGCAGCGCACGCGGTCGCTGACGCTATAGTTTTCCAGCCGCGACTGTTCCTTCTTGGGCAGCCGCGCCTCGGTCTTGCCCAGGTCGAGCACGTAATCGGGGCCTTCGACCCGCTTGACGGTGCAGTTGACCAGTTCGCCGGCCCGTCCCGAGTATTCGAGGAAGACCGTTTCCCGCTCGGCCTCCCGGACCTTCTGGAAGATCACCTGTTTTGCAGTCTGAGCGGAAATGCGGCCGAGAGCGTCGGTGTTCTTGCGGATTCGCACGTCGCTGCCCACCTCGGCAGCGGGATCGATGCGGCGCGCTTCGGCCAGGGTAAGTTCCTTGGCCGCGTCCTGTACGGTTTCGACCACTTTCTTCACGGCATAGAGCTGCAGAGAGCCGCTTTTTTCATCCAGTTCGGCGACATAATCCTCGTTGGTGCGGAAATGCTTGCGGGCGGCGATCAGCATGGCGTCCTTCACGGCATCCAGGACGATCTGCGGATCGATACCCTTCTCCTTGCTGAGAATCTCGATGGACTGAAAAATCGTTTCCAAAGTTTCCTCGCTGCGTTTCTGTCGCTGGGCTTGTGTTCCCCCGGGAGGGCTACCACTCAAATTTCAGATTGGCTTTCTTGATCTGATCGAAACGGAACTGGATGGTCTTGCCCTTTTCGGCGTCCAACCGGATCAGCCCGTCATGCATCCCGGCCAAGATACCCTCCCAGTAGCTCTGGTTGTCGATTGGCTCCTTCAGGATCACCTTGACCTTTTGTCCCTGGAACCGTTCGTAGTCCTGTGGCCGCAGCAGCTTGCGTTCCACTCCGGGGGAGCTGACCTCGAGGGTATAGCTGCCACCTGGCACGACGTCCTCGACGTCGAGGATGGTGCCAACCTGTTGGGAGACCAGTTCGCAATCGGCGTGGGAAACGCCATTGGGCTTATCGATGGAGATGCGCACGAGACGATTGTGCCCTCCCCCGAGCAATTCGACCTCGACGAGCTCCAATCCCTCCGACTCGGCCACGCGCCGGGCGACTTCCTCGATCCTGGTGATAACCGGCTGCTTCATACAACGGCGCAACAAAAAAGTGGGCTTTCGCCCACTGGATCAGTTCGACACTCCAATTCTCATTCTAGCAGGGCTGGCGGAAAACGCAACGTGTTCGAGACGACAGCGGTTGCAGCGAACCGAGCAGAGTGAGGCGGCGGCCGCGCACGATGTTAAAATGCGAACGGCGGGCCACCCCAGCTCAGTTGGTAGAGCGGCTGATTGGTAATCAGCAAAGAGTAGATCTGCATAAAATTTAACAACTTACAAGCCAACGTCTACATCAGGACGACTTGGGACTCGAAGCGGCCCACATCCGTCCTCGATGAGCTTGGTCTCCCGTGGATCAGAAGCTATATACCCAAGAGGAACTGCACCTGTTCTTCGGCTCCGGCGTAATCGAAACCGGATGCAAAACCGTGATCGGCTCGCGGCTCAAACAATCAGGCATGTTCGCCGCGCCGCCTGACTTCCACTTCTATATCGCGCACCCCTGCGCGGGCGCCTTCAGGGCGGACCAGGGAGCAGCGGACATTGGGCTCTGCATTTCGGGTATTCTATGAATCCCTGCGTACAACATATACAGTATCCAGTGTTGGCGTTCGTGCGACGCCGGTGATAGAATACGCCCAATTCGTAACGAGTGTAGGAGAGCGATGAAGACAATCTTGCGACTGTTCGTGTGTGCTGTTTCATCACTCGCCTGTTGGGCGCAGACCGCCACGGTAAACGGCATCGTGAGCGATACAAGCAAAGCGGTCGTCGTCGGCGCGCGAGTCGAAATCGTGAACCTGGAGACCGCCTTACGCCGCGAAGTTCAAACGAACAACGTGGGGGCCTTCTCCATAACTCTTCTTCCCGTCGGGCGATATAAGATGGCGGCCACGATGGCTGGCTTCGGCCCGGCTGACATCCCGGAAATCAAGCTCGACGTCAATCAGGTGGCCCGCGTCGATTTCACGTTGAAACCCGGCGTGATCGCCTCAACGATAGAGGTGACGGCAACCGCCGCGCTGCTCGATTCGGAAACCTCCACCGTAGGTCAGGTCATCTCGAACAAGAGCATCGTTGAAATGCCGCTGAACGGGCGCAATTACCTGAGCCTGGCCACGCTCACGGCCGGCACCTCGCCCGATCAGGGTGGACGCACGAAGGCGGAAGGCGGCTTTTCCGCCGGCGGCGCGCACGCTTACCAGATGAACGTGCAGGTGGACGGTCTCGACAACAATACCATCTATTCCGGCGGGCCCATCGGATATGAGGCGCAGGCGGTGAAACCGTCCATCGATGCGGTGGGCGAGTTTAAAGTCATCACCAATAACCTGTCGGCGGAATACGGGGGCCGCATGGGCGGCACGGTGCTGGTGAATATCAAGTCGGGCACGAATGAGATCCACGGCGCGCTTTACGAGTTTCTCCGCAATGACAAACTGGACGGCACGAACTTCTTCGCGAACCGCAGCGGCGCCGGGAAACCCGAATACCGCCAGAATCAGTTCGGCGCCGCTTTCGGCGGTCCCATCCGCAAGGACAAGACATTTATCTTCGGCAGCTTCGAAGGTACGCGCATCCGCACCGGCACGAATGCGATCAGGACAGTGCCGACCACTCTCGAGCGCGAGGGCAACTTCACGGAGGTCCGGCCGATTTACGACCCTCTGACCACCAAGGGCGCGGGTGCATCGATGACCCGTCAGATGTTCCCGGGCAACATCATTCCCAAGAGCCGCTGGGATCCCCTGTTCCCCGCCTTACTCGCTCTGTACCCGCAGCCGATCAATAATAACGTGGTCAACAATTACTACTTTTCCGGCACGAATCGCAACGACTGGAACAACTACGATTTCAAAGGCGACCACAACTTCAACGACTCCAACCGGCTTTCGATTCGCTACAGCCGCCGCGACAAAGACAAGTTCGACAATGGGCCGCTACCCATGCCCGCGGACGGCGGAATGGCGACCACGAGCGCGATCCACAGCAACAGCGTTGTCGGCAGCTACATCCGGACGTTGAACCCTTCCACAACGAATGAATTGCGTCTGGGCCAGTCGCGCATGCCCACCGACTTCGATATTCCCTATGACAAACCGCTTTTCGATCAGTACGGCATCAAGGGCATTCCGAAGACGAACCGCGCCACTTCCAACAACCACGGCCTGACCCGCTTCACGCCCAATGGTTATGCGGAGTTGGGCTCGCGGAGCTACTGGCCGAACACGAACAACATTTTCGTCACGCAATTTAATGACGTGCTCTTCCATTCCGCCGGCAAGCACGGGATTAAGGCGGGTTTCGAGTACAAACACACGAACCTGTTCCGCAATGCGGCCCGCTTCGCTCGCGGCCAAATGGCTTTCAACCGGGAATTCACGGCCGACCCCAAGAGGCGGGCTGCTACCGGCGACGGTCTGGCCGAGTTCATGTTGGGGTGGGTCTCCGGCGGAAGTCTCGGCAACGAGAACGGCGAGAATCTGCGGGTGAACAATCTGGCCGCGTTTATCCAGGATGACGTGAAACTCTCATCCAGGCTGACCGTGAATCTGGGCCTGCGTTACGACATTTTTTTCGCGCCGACCTTCCCGGACGGCGGTGTCACCAATTTCGTGCTGGATTACTCACAGACCGGGGCCAACGCGCGCCTGAAAATGCTCCGGCCCAAGGACGCCGGCGACTGCGGCTGCGAGCAGAATCTCCACAACTTCGGGCCGCGCCTTGGGATGGCATACCGTATGGGCAGCAAGACGGTATTGCGCAGCGGCTTCGGAATCATCTTTGCCCAGACCGATTCCTACAGCGAGCAGGCCGGCCGCTGGTCGAATCAGTCGCCCGATTTCGTCGAGTACAGTCTTGCGACGCTCGATCGCGTGAACCCCATCATGACACTCCAGCGCGGATTCCCGGCGGTGCAGTTGCCGGCAACCGAAGTGCCGGGACCCGCGAAAGTCGGCATCGGCACACAGGATCCACGCATGCCCGACCAGTATTCCGAGCAGTGGTTTTTCGACGTGCAGCGCGAACTGCCGTTCGACACGCTCATGACCCTCGGGTACAGCGCGAATACTGCGCACAAGTTGATTGTGGGGTTGAATTACAATCTGCCCCACGGCCCGGACCCCGCTCCCATCGCCTCCCGCCGCATCTTCCCGTACTACAACGGTGTGAACCGGCAGATGCCGATGGGGAATTCCTCCTATAACGCGCTGCTCTGGAAAATAGAGAAACGCTTCAGCAGGGGACTGACGTTCCTATCCGCTTTCACCTGGTCGCACGCGATCGATGATGTTCCGGAAGTCGGCAACGGCGGGTACAGCTCCGTGGATCCGTGGCGTGTCAGCCTGAACCGCGGCAATTCTTACAACGACGTGCGGCGGCAATGGGCGTTCAGCGCGACATACGAACTGCCGTTCGGAAAGGGCAAAGCGCTGCTGAGCCGCGGCGGCGTGCTGAACGCTCTGTTCGGCGGCTGGCAACTCGCGGGCCTGGCGAGCATGCGGTCCGGCCTGCCTTTCACCGTGACCACCTCCGGCGGCATCACCAATGCGGGTGGCCAGGACCGTCCGAACCGCATCGCGGACGGCACTCTGCCGGCGGGCCAGCGCAGCATTGACCACTGGTTCGACACCTCCGCTTTCGTGGCGCAGCCGCAATACACCTACGGGAACTCGGGTCACAACATCCTGTTCGGGCCCGGAATGCGCAACATCGATCTCTCGCTCTCGAAGAGTTTCTCGATTACGGAGAGCAAGCACATTCAGTTCCGCGCCGAGAGCTTCAACTTCACCAACACGCCGTCTTTCGGTCAGCCCGGCGCCAATATTACCGCGCTCGGAGTGGGCCAGATTACCGGCACAACCAGCGAACCACGCCGCATTCAGTTCGGCCTGAAGTTCGTCATGTAAGCGCGGAGCGCGCCGGTCAGCCAAGTCGGCCGAGCCGTACCCAGTGTCGATAGCTACGTCGAGAAGGCCACCCGAATGTTCTGGGTTGCATCGTATTTCACTTGGCCAAACGTGTAGTTAGCGACGCCAGGGCCACTCCGGGTCCCGGCCAGACGCCCAGGGCCACAGTGCCCGCGAGCAGCAGGGCGTGCACCGAGGCAAACCCCGCTCCTCGCGCCATCGGGTACTCATGCGCGGGCGCTTTCAGGCACATCTCCGCGATCACCCGCAAGTAATAGAAAAGGCCCACGACCATGTTGAGCGCGGCGACGATGGCAAGCCAGAGCATGCCCCCATCGATGGCGGTCTGGAGCAGCAGCACCTTTCCCGCAAAACCCGCGAGCGGAGGAATGCCCGCCAAAGACAAAAGAGCCAGAGTGAGTGCGACGGCAGGGCCCGGTGCTTTCAGGCCCATTCCCCGAAAAGCCTCCAGCCTGTCGGTACCAAAGGTGCGCTCGACCTGCGCAGCCACCGCAAATGCGCCCAGGTTCATGAACAGGTATGCCGCGAGGTAGTAGAAGATCGACACCATTGCCGTTCCCGACCGCTCGATCACCGCGACAGCGATCAGTATGTAACCAGCCTGCGATATGCTCGAGTAAGCCAAAAGCCGTTTGAGTTCCTGCTGGCGCAAGGCGGCAAGGTTCCCGAACGTCATCGTGACGACCGCGAGTACTGCCATGATCCAGGGCCAGCCTACAAGCCCGTCCGGCATCGCATACAGCAGAATGCGGATCAATCCAGCGAATGCTGCGATCTTCGGCACCACAGCCACGAATCCGGAAACGGGCGCGCTTGCCCCCTTCAAGACGTCTGGCGCCCAGGTATGAAACGGCACCATCGTGATCTCGAACCCATAACCTGCGAGCACGAGTCCGAACGCCAGCGCAACCCACACGGGATCCCGTCCTTGAAGCGCGCGCCCGATCGCACGCAAATCGAGACTTCCCGTCATTCCATAGAGAAATGTAAGACCGTACGCCATCACGGCCAAGGCGACCGCGCCGAATATGAAGTACTTGATCGACGCTTCGAGGGCATGCCCATCGTTGCGGACCAGCGCCGCGAGTACGTAGGAGGGGAAGCTGATCATCTGTAGAAATAGAATGATTAACGTCAGGTCCATGCTCGAACTGACGCCCAGCCCACCAAGGGTCACGAAAAGGACCGCGACGGGTGCATGCGGAAGCTGTGGATGGCCGCGGAAGTATGCCAGAAATAACACGACCGTGACCAGCCCCCCGAGTTCGATCAGGAGCTTAAAGACATTCGCCAAGCCGTCGATGGCGTATGTCCCGAACACCATCTGCGGAGCCCAGGGCAGCATGCGCGCGGTGGACCAAACCGCTGCAATCAGGGCAGCGGCTGCCGCAAGGCCGATCACCGGGCGCCAGCGCCCTTTCACCCAGCCCGCCGACGCCACCAGAACGAGACAAGACGCCCCGACGATCAACTCCGGGATCAGCGCCCAGAGCTTCATAACCTCACCATCATCTCCGCCGTCGCTCGGATAAGTTGGACCAGCGTCGCGGGAACGAGCCCAAGCAGTAACGAAAGCGCGGTCAGCGATCCTACGATCACGAGGCGTGACGGCCCCGGCTCTACGAGGGCCGGCATGCCCTCAGGCGCGCTTCCCATCAGCAACTTGGCAAGTACCTTCAGATAGACCGCGGTGTCGATCAAAACTCCGATTACGGCGATGATTGCGGCCGCGAGGCTCAGCGACACGGTGGCGCCGATGACCTGAAACTCCGCAATGAAACCTGAAAATCCGGGCAGTCCGAGCGATCCGAAGGCCAGCAGACCGAGGACGAAGCTGTAGACGGGAACGCGGCCAATGAGCCCGCCCATTCGGTCCATGTCGCGCGTATTCGTCTTTTCCTGCAGGATTCCCACCATGAAGAACATGCCCCCGGTGAGCAGTCCATGGCTGATCATCTGATACGTCGCCCCGGTGAACGCGAGTTCGCGGACTCGAGGATCGGCCGACATGGCATAGATCGCCACTCCAAGCAGGACGAATCCCATGTGGTTGATGGAGGTGTACGCAACGAGTCTCTTGAAGTCCCGTTGCGCCAGCGCGGCCAGCGCGCCGTAGATGATCGATGCCAATGCGACAGCAACAAGCGCCCATCCGGCCTGCCGTACCGCGTCGGGAACGGTGGCTACCATGATGCGCAGCATCCCATAACCGCCCATCTTCAGCAGAACCCCGGCGAGCATCACGCTGCCTTCGGTCGGTGCTTCCACGTGTGCGTCCGGTAACCAGTTGTGGAGTGGGAGCACCGGCAACTTGACGCCGAAGCCGAGCATCAGGCCGAGCAGGACCAGCGCCGCCCCCGCTCCGCCTGCCGCAAACGGGCGTGCGGTCACAATCCGGGCCAGCGAGAACGTGTGGGGTTCAACAGAGAGATACAGCGCCAGAAAGCTCAGCAGCATCGCCAGGCTGCCCAATCGTGTGTACAGGAAGAATTTCATCGCGGCGTAGCGGCGGTTTTCGTGGCCCCAGATCCCGATGATGAAGTAGAGAGGAACGAGCGCAACCTCGAAGAACAGGTAGAACAACAGCAGATCCTGGGAAGCGAACAACCCATTGAGTCCGGTGGCCATCAGGAGGAACAGAAAGGTATGAGCTTTGGTCTTGTCCTCTTGGCGCAGCACGTAAGCCATCACCGTGACGAGCAGAACGCACGTTAGCAGGATCAACGGCAGGGAGAGGCCGTCCACGGCTATGTCGTAGCTCGCGTTAATAGTGGGAATCCACGGCGCCGTTGTGCGGAACTCGAGGCCATGGCCCGAATAGGTGATAGCCAGCCAGAGTGCCGCGGCAAGCGCACTAAGGCCGCCTGCCAGCCCGATCGTCTGCGCCCATCGCAAATACCGGCGCGGGAGCAGCAGCGCCAGAAACCCGGCAATCACAGGAGCGTAAATTGCGACGTTCAGCATTCAGTTTTCCCTAGAGCCAGATGAGCGCATACAAGCCGGCGGCCAGAACCGCCCAGACGAAAACAGCGGCGGTGTAGGCATAGATTTTTCCGGTTTCCAGCCCGCGTAATCGGCCGCCTGACGTCCAAAGAGCGGATGCCAAGCGGTCTGCACCACCGGCGAAGCCATCGGTCTCGGCGCTATCGACGGCGTCCGCGCCGCGAGTTGCGGCTCGTGCGGCGGCCCTGGCGGCTTTATCGAGCGCCGGCTCCGTCCACAAGTTTTGGGAAACCAGAACTGCGGCGCGTGCCGGGATCAGTGACACCCGGTAAATTAGGAAGCCCAAGGCGCCCGCCAGCCACGTGAAACTCGGAACCGGACCGGCGCTGCGAACCCGCCACGTTCCAAACACCAATCCCACGCTGCTCGCGAGCATCACCGAGCCGCGCAACCCCCATCCGGGTCCGCCGGCCGAAATCATCGCCGGAATGACGTGTTCCATAGGCATCCTGATGAGATAGCCGACAAAGATCGCACCCGCTGCAAGGATGACGGTCGCACCGATCATCAGCCGGCCGGGGTTCGTGGCAGGCGGAGTTGGTGCGCCGGGCCAGCGAAGGAACACGCCTGCGGTGGCACGGCTGATGTACACGCCCGCGAGGAGAATCAGCAGGAGCATGACCGCAACCCATCCCGCACCGGAGCGCGTTGCCGCCGCGATGATCTTTTCTTCGCTCCAGAAACCACTGAGCAGCGGAAAGCCGGCGAGCGCCAGCGCACAGGCGCCAAACGCCGCAGCGATCATAGGCAGCCGTCGCGCGAGCCCGCCCATATCCTGCAACTCCCTGACGCCAGTGGCGTGCTGGACCGCGCCGGCTGCGAGAAAGAGCCCGGACTTGAACACCGCATGCGTGGTCAGGTGGTACAACGCCGCAGCCGGTCCGGCGAGACCCAGCGCGATCATCATCTCACCGAGCTGTGAGACGGTGGACCAGGCGAGAATCCGTTTCAAGTCGGCTTGGGCGGTCGCGACCAGGGCGGCAACCACCGCGGTAATCGTGCCGGTCCACAGCACAAAGGAGAGCGCGCCCGGCGCCGCGCGGAAGAGTGGAAAGAACCGCAGGACCAGGTACACACCGGCAGCGACCATCGTGGCGGAATGAATCAGCGCGGAGACCGGGGACGGCCCCGCCATCGCCTCCGGTAACCACGCGGTAAGTGGCAACTGCGCGCTCTTGCCCACCGAGGCGGCGAAGAAAAGGATTGCCAAAAGCGCGAGCAGGGGCGGGGCAAAACGTCCGGCAACCACGGCTGCGAGAAACGCCTGGATATCTACGGTCCCGAGTGTTACTAACACCAGCAGCCATCCGAGCAACAGGCCGAAGTCGCCGAGCCGCGTCATCAGGAAGGCCATCTGAGCCGCGCGCCGCGGCGCCTCATCGCGATGCCAGAATCCGATCAGGCCCCATGACGCGACCCCGACCAGTTCCCAGGCAGCAAAGAACAGCAGCAGGGAATCGGCCAGCACCAACGCCAACATGGCGCCGGCAAACAGTGACATGAAGGCATAAAATCTCGGCCGGCCCTCTTCGGACTGCATGTACTCGACCGCGTAGACGTTGACGACAAGCGCCACCGCGGCCACCAGCACTCCAACAAACCAGGACAACGAGTCGAGACGCAAGCCCACGGTGATGGTGAGGGTGTTCAGCGCAAGCCACGTGACACTCGTGCTCACACCTTCCCGTGGCAGCGCCAGCAGCGCCGCAAGCGAAAATGCGGTGGCGCCAACCGGCAGCCAGGCGCCGCGTTTGGGCAGGCGCCGGCCGAGGAGCAGCACCAGCACGGCGGCGAAAACCGGCGCGAGCGGGACGGCAATGAGAAGGTGGCTCATCCCCGGAGTGAATCGTACTTGTCCACCTGCACGGTCTGGCGCCGCCGGTAAAGCAGCATCATAATACCCAGACCGACAGCCATCTCGATCGCGCCTATGGTGATGATGATGATTGCGAAAATCTGTCCTGAGTAATCTCCCGGCTGGACGTACCGCCAGAACGCGACGATGTTCAGCCCGACGGCATTCAGGATCGTTTCAATGCCCATCAACACCATCACCGCCGTGCGCTCTGCGAGTGCTACGTACAGGCCGATGGCGAACAGCAGCGCGCTGACAACCAGGAAAGCATTCAAGGGTACGGCGATCACGCTTTATCCTCCTCGCGGGGCTCGAGCTCCAGAATCGGCTGGATCGTATCCGGCTCGACCGGCGCCGGGTTCTCCGCAACTGCCGCCTGGAGCCGCTCCCGGTCGCTCGGGTCCGGGTACTCCGCGGGGCGTGAAATCATTACGGATGCGAATATACCCAGAAGGATCAGAAGCCCCGCTCCTTCGAAGGCGATCATATACTTGCCCATGAGCAGCGTCCCGATCTGCCCGGGCGAGTTTTGATCGGGAAGCCGATCCACAACCGGCCAGGCCGGCCGGGCCAGGATCAAGCCGATAAGCAGCGCAGCGGCGAGCAACGCCAGGACCGCCGCCTGTTTCTTGATGGGCGTGAACATGGACATGCCACTCATTTCTCCGTGCTCCATGTGGCCCTCTCCTCCCATGTTTTCCGAACCGCGATCGGGAGAAATTCCGCGGCTGAACAGCATCTCGATCCGTGACATCTTCATCGTCCCCCGCTTCATCATCCCCACCATCATCTGGCCGCCCGGGTCATCGCTGAACAGGACCATGAAAAGGATCATCACGAGCATGCCGCCGATGTACATCATGATCTGCAACATTCCGAGCAGATCGGCCATCAGCAGAATGAAAAGGCCGGCCACCCCGATGAACGAAGCCATGAGAAAGATGCCGCTGCGGAACATGCTCATTGTGGTCGCCATGCCCAGAGCCCCCGCGACCGCGATAATCGCAAGCACAGCGAAAGCGAAGATCTGCGCTGCAGGCGCGAGTTCCATAGAGCTTACCTGAACGGCGATTGGCCGACCCCTAGCAGAATCTCAATTCCGACGATCAGCACGTTCAATAGTCCAATAGGGATGAGAATCTTCCAGGCCAGGCCCAGCATGTCCGCAGTGCTCAATGCCCTGATGCGTCGCCCCGCCCAGACCATCAGAAACATGATTGCGATCGACTTCAGTACAAGCCAGACGGGACCGGGCAGCCACGGTCCGGAGTACCCGCCAAGGTACAGAACGGCGCCCATCGCAGCGACCACGAAGAATAGAGAGCCCAGGCTGATTCGCCACAGCAAAGCCTTCCATCCGCCATACAAGCCGAGCACGCCGTGATTGATGCGGTTTGAAAACGGCTCCAGAAAGGGCGCGCGGTATGTCTGTATGAGGGCGGTTGTGACGTAAAGAGCGAACTCGTGCGGCTGTGCAACGATGTACCACAATCCGGACTGCTGCTGGGCCCAGACTATGCTTACGGTGGAAAGGGAGCGCGCCATCATGATCGGGCCGAGCACCGCAAGGCCGAGCGGCACTACATAGGAAACGAGCTGTGCTATCGCGCGGTAACACGCCTCTACGGTGTCGTGTACGTTCGCACCCCATCCGCCGATCGCGATTCCCAGCGCGACGTAATCGATCACCACAATGAAATAGAACAGGCCGATGTTGAGATTCGAACCCATCAAGGAAGGGCTGAACGGAATGACCACCATCGCCCAGCAAACGCCCAAAAACGCTGATACGGCGGCCGCGGGGTAGAGCCATGTGTCGTTCGAATCAGGCTTGAGGTCGCGATCGGCCGGCGCGGGGTACGCCGGGCCCTCTTCCCATTGAAACCTGTGGTAGAGGCGGCCTTCGGCCCAAAGCGTTGCGGCCCCGGATATGACAACCGCAAGCAGCACGCCGAGGCTGCTCAGGGCTACTCCCACTTCAGCCCGCCCATCGCCCAGGCATAGGATATCCCGGCCGCGAGCAGGCAGATGAAGACGAGCATGTCCGCGAACGCCTTTATGCCAATGCCGGCAAACACCACGCCCCACGGATACATGAAGATCATCTCCATGTCGAACGCCAGGAAAATGAGAGCGTACGTAGCGAAGCCGAAGCGGTATTGCTTCCAGGCGGGAGGCGCATGAAGGTGCTCCGGCGGCCTGCGCCAGATCCCCGCAGCAAATAGCGAAAGCGCCAAGCCCAGGATGCCGACAAGCCCCACGACTGCGAATGCGCTGAGGATCATGGCCTTTCGAGGGAAGACTCAGTAACCGAGAATCACACCCCGCTTGAGTTCAGCATAACGAATCCTACTTCCGGTGAAAGTGAGGAAATTCGCACAGCGTTCCGTCGCGGGCGCGTGGGCTTCCTGCAAAGCCGTAATCAGCATTCGCCGGTTGAAGCCCGGCGGCCCGCTACCGGTCAGCGGCTTGGAAGCCGCGGCGAAGAACGTTCGACAGCCGAGGCATGCGCCGCCGGCGCGGGATTCGCCCGGGCGCGCGTGGCTGCCGGCTTGGTCACGGCCGCTTCCAGCCGTTCGATTTCGGATACACGAATTCCCATCCGTAGTTGTCGCCGGGGTAGAACCAGCTATGGACCGCCTCCGGGTTGTTCGCCAGGCGCTCTTCAAAGGTCACCGCCGGCTTCCCGGGCGGCTGCAGAAGATAGTCCGGTATCGCCAGCAGCGTTGTGACCAGATGCTCGTTCTGTTTCCTGTCCAGCGAGAAAATCTGTACGATGTCGCGGTTGGCATCACTGTCGGCGAGCTTGAACACATACCTGCCGGGCGTAAGAACGTGTCCCGGAACTTCCACCGGAGCGCCGAAGGTGAAGTCCGTTTCTTTATTCCATTCGTCAGCCAGGGCCGGCGCCGCGATTGCCGCAAAAGCCAGTCCCGCGCCAAGCAGGGCAACATTCCATCTGATGTGCATCTCGTTATCTCCTCTTTCTGATCGCAGCCCGTTTCAGGCTGCATTGCGATTTCAGAATACGGCGTGTAGCGGCGCCGTCCCATACCGCCGTGCAGCGAATCACAACCGGGCCGGTTTGGTAGCCGGCCGCCGTCCGGGCGCGCACCTGTACCGGGCCGGCACGCCGCAAACTACCGGCGAAACGGTATGGGTTCCGAAGGGCCGGGGCTCTATTCTGAAGCTGCACGGGTTGGCCGGGGAGTCAATGCGATGAATACAGGAACGCTTTGGCAGCGCATGGCCGGCAGGGTACGCGGATTCCTGCGCATGCCGCAAGGCCGCCCGCCGGAGCCGCCGGCCACGCTGATTGTCGGGTCGGCCGGTTCCCTGCCGGAGTGGTCTCCGGACTGGCGCCTGTTCGTGGCACGCGACCTGCGCCAGGCGGAGACTTTTCTTATGAATCACGAAATCGCCCTGGTGCTTTACGATCGCGACGCTCCGGGCGACTGGAGACAGGCGGTCGCCGTGCTTTCGGGCGCACCGTCACGTCCTTGCGTGGTGCTGTTGTCCGAATCGGACAACGGCGAGTTGTGGGACCAGGTGACGGGCTCGGGCGGGTACGACGTGCTGCGCAAACCGGTGCGCGCCGAAGCGCTGCGCCGGACCCTGCGCTCGGGGATCTCGCTGTGGCGGAGCGGCCGCGAACTGGATTCGATGCGGCGCCTACCAGATCGGCGGTGACCCATATACCTGATCGCCGGGATGAACCGGACGCCGCGCCGCGCATCTGTAACGAGTGAAGACAACGCACCGGCGGCACCCCGCTGGAGCAAGCGTAGAAATTAAGGAGGGTTTATGAACGCACAGAGATTCTGGAAACGTCCGGGCGCGCTCTTGATGGCAGCCGCGGCCGGGGTGGCACTGGGTGGATATGGAGTGGCGCACGCCGGGAGGCTCATGGGGGCTAATCCGCCGGCTTCGCTGCGCCTGGCCGACGCCAACGAAGCGCCGATCCACAGCGGCTTCGCGCTGGTGGTCAGGAGGGTGCTGCCGTCGGTGGTCAACATTTCCTCGTCCAAGACGGTCCACGCGCCCGCAGGGCTGTCCGGCCACGGGCCCATGGACCAGTTATTCCAGCAGTTCTTCGGAGGGGGCGAGGCGCCGCGCCCCGAGCGCGAGCAGAGCCTCGGTTCGGGTGTGGTGGTGAGCCCGGAGGGATACATCCTCACCAACAACCACGTCGTCAACGGCGCCACCGATATCCGGGTGACGCTCTCCGATAAGCGGCAGTTCAAGGCGCGTGTGATCGGGACGGATCCCAAGACCGACGTCGCGGTATTGAAAATCGACGCCACCGGCCTGCGGCCGATCGTGATCGGCGATTCTTCCCAGGTGGAGGTCGGCGACTACGCTCTGGCCATCGGCGACCCCTTCGGCGTCGGACAGACGGTCACCATGGGTATTGTCAGCGCCACGCGCAGGAGCAACCTGGGAATCGAGGACTACGAGGATTTCATCCAGACCGACGCGCCGATCAACCCCGGCAACTCGGGCGGAGCGCTGGTCAACCAGCGCGGCGAACTGATCGGCATCAATACCGCCATCATCGCCCATGGGTCGGACGGCAACCAGGGCATCGGGTTCGCGGTACCCTCGGACCTCGCCCGCCAGGTCATGACCGACATCCTCAAGGACGGAAAAGTCATCCGGGCCTACCTGGGCATCATGCCTCAGGATGTGACTCCGGCCATCGCCAAGGCCTTCGGTGAAAAGGAGCCGCGCGGAGCGCTGGTGGGCGACGTGACCCCCGGCAGCCCGGCGCAGAAGAGCGGATTGCAGAAAGGCGATATCGTGCTGGAGGTCAACGGCAAGCCGGTGTCCGACAGCAATGCGTTGCGCATGAACATCTCCATGATGCGGCCGGACACCACGGTCAACATGAAGATCTGGCGCAACCAGGCGGAACAGAACCTGACCGTGCAACTGGCCGCGCTGCCCGGGAGCGAGGAGCACGCCGCCAACAGCAAAGACAAATCCGGAGACAGCCTGGACGGCGTCTCGGTGGAAAACCTGGATGCGGATGCGGCTAATCAGCTCGGGCTGCCGCCCAGCGCCTCCGGCGTGGTGGTGACGGACATCGATCCCGCGAGCCAGGCCGCCGATTCCGGTCTCCAGCCGGGCGATGTCATCCAGCAGGTGAACCGGCAGCCGGTGCGCAACGTGCACGAATTCGAGCACGCGCTGCGGGCTTCCAAAGACCAGGAAACGCTGCTGCTGGTAAACCGGCGCGGCACCACCATGTTCCTCACCGTGTGACCTGCTTCCGGGGCCGGCCCGCAGCCGTGGGCCGGCCTTTCCTTCACGTGATCACTCCCTTCCTCACCGCGTAAAGAATCAGCTCCGGAACCGTATGCAGGTTGAGCTTCTCCATCATGTTGCTGCGATGCGTTTCCACGGTGTACACGCTCAGGTTGAGCAGGTTGGCAATGTCCTTGTTGCTCTTTCCCTCGGCTACAAGTTGCAGGATTTCGCGCTCGCGCGCGGTGAGCAGTTCGTAGCTGTCCTCCACATCGCGATCGCGCATCTGCCGGATGTAGTCGTCGAGCAGCATCTGGCTCACGGCGGGGCTGAAGTAGGTTTTCCCCTGCATCACGGCCCTGATAGCCGCCACCAGGTCGGCTTCGGCGGACTGCTTCAGCAGATACGCGCGCGCGCCGGCCTTCAGCGCGCGCAGCACGTAAGACTCATCCGAGTGCATGCTCAATACCACGATGACGGTATTGGGGAGCGTGGCGCTGATCTGGCGCGCCGCTTCAATGCCGTTCAGGTTGGGCATGCCGATGTCCAGGATGGCCACGTCGGGCCGCTGCTGTTCGGCGAGCTTCACGGCCTCCCGCCCGTCCGACGCCTCCCCGACAATCTGGAACATGCTGTGCTCTTCCAGCACATGCCGCAGCCCGGTGCGCATGAACGGATGGTCGTCTGCGATGATAATCCGGGTCAGGCTCATGCCGAAACGCCTCCCACAGTGGATTTCGCCACCGGCAGGAGCAGCGAAACGATGGTCCCGCTGCCCTTCTCCGAATCGATGCGGAACACTCCGCCCAGACTCTTGACTCGCTCTTCCATGCCGAGAATTCCCATGCCGCGTTCCTGTGAAGCGTCGAAGCCGCTGCCATCATCCTGAATGGAAACCCGGATGCGGCCTTGTTCCTGGCGCACATCCACCCGCACCGAAGACGCCCGGGCGTGCCGCGCCGCATTGTTCAGCGCCTCCTGAACCACGCGGTAGATGCAGGTGCGCGCGTCGTCCGGCAGATCGTCGGACACGTTTTCAGTGGCCACTTTCACCTTGGTGCCGGTGCGGCGCGAAATCTCCCGCGCCTGCCACTTCAGCGCCGGCACCAGGCCCAAGTCGTCCAGCATCGACGGGCGCAGCAGCAGCGCCATGTCGCGCACCTGCGCCACGGCCCGCTCGGCGAGTTCGCGCACCATCGACAGCACCGCGCGGCTCTCGCTCTGATCGGACGGCAGCCGGTTTTCGAGCCGCCCCAGTTCCACGAGCACGGCGGAGATGGCCTGCCCCACTTCATCGTGCAGTTCCCGGGCCACGCGGCGCCGTTCCTCCTCCTGGGCCGCCACCAGGCGCTGCGAAAGGTTCTGCAATTCCGCGCGCGCCCGCAACACCTCCTGAAACTGGCGCTCGGCGGTCCTCTCCAGCTCCATCAGACGGCGAACCGTGATCAACGCCAGGCCGATGCTCAGGGCCACCGCAAGCAGCGCGGAGAGAATCAGTTCTCTGCGAAAGCGCGCGAACAGCACAGCCATGTTGCGCTCGGTCCGGCGTGAGTTTTCCTCCTCCACGCCGCTGATGACCGCGGCAAGCTCCCCGAACTGCCGCTGCCGCGGCATCACTTCGAACTGCAGAAACTGCCCGGCGTTGCGCCGGCGGGTTTCCGCGTCCCAGCGCAGAACCGGCTCCAGCGCGTTCCAGTAGTCATCGATGCTGGCCTTCAGCGCCCGCCAGACCGCGGCCCCTTCGGGCGGCACATCGCGGCCATAGCGCATCACGGCGTCGTCGGTGGCGCGCCGCAGCCTTTCGAGTTCAAACCGGCGGCGCGCCACGGCGGCCGGGTCGCGGTCCAGCAGGTAGTCCCGAATCTGGCTGGCCGATTCCGACAGGCCGAAGCGAATGGTGTCCAGCAACTCGCCCTGTTCGCGATACGCCTGCCGCAACCGCGCGTTTTCGGGCTCGATGATCGAGAGCACCCGGGCGCCCTTCCACGCCATGAATACCACCATCCCCAGCAGCCCGCCAAAACCCGCCCACAGCACCATCCTCCGTGACGTAAACAGGCGCGGCTTCTCCATAACATTCATTATTGGTCTTTGCGGCGGAATCAGGGGCAGGGGTCCGGTTGCGCACACTGCGGCGGCGTTTCCGCCAGCAGGCGAAACGTATTGGCGTGGGCTTCCACGGTATTCTCAATAGGGACGGAGTACCCGCCGCCCAGCGTAACCACCAAGGGCACGCCGCGGCAGGCGTTCAGCACCATGCGATCGCGTTCCAGCAACCCGGCGCGGGTGAGGGAGAGGCGCCCGAGCCGGTCTCCGGCCAGACCGTCCACGCCGGACTGGTAGAAAACGATTACAGGCCCGAATCGAGCCACCTCGGGCAGCACCTCTTCCAGCGCCCGCAGGTACTCCCGGTCGCCCGTGCCGTCCGGCAGATCCACATCGATTTTGCCACGCTGCTTACGAAAAGGAAAATTGCCGCGGCAGTGGAGCGAGACCGTGAGGACGCCGGGATGGTTTTCGAAGATCTGCGCGGTGCCGTCGCCCTGGTGGACGTCCAGATCGATGACGGCGGCGCGCCGCCCCAGCGCCAGAATTGCCACGGCAATGTCGTTGAACACGCAGAACCCGGAGCCCTCGTGGCGGAACGCGTGGTGGGTGCCGCCGGCCAGCGTTCCGCCCCAACCGGTGGCCAGCGCATCCTGCGCCGCGGCGAGGGTGCCGCCGACCGATGCGAGCGTGCGCCGCACCAGCCCTTCCGACCATGGAAACCCGATGCGCCGCATCACCTGCGGAGCCAGGCTACCGTCCAGGAACGCGCGCACATAAGCGGCATCGTGCGCCAGTTCAATCACGGCCGGGGCGGCGAGGGGCGCCGGTTCCAGCACGAACAGGTCCTCGGCTGCAAGACGCTCGCGCAAAAGACGGTATTTCTCGACAGGGAATTTATGGCCGGCGGGCAGAGGAAACTCGTGATGATCGCAGTAATACAGCCGCCGGCCCACGGTTCAGCGCTGCGTCAGGTCGCGAATGAAAATGTCCTTGAAGCGCATGTTGCCCAGACCGCCGGAGTGGAGTTGCAGGGCAATGCCGCCGTCGAAGGACTTCGGCGTGGGATCGGTGAAGTCCACCACCCAGACACCATTGAGCCGCGCGCGGTAGCGGTTTCCCTGGACGATCATGAGGTAATCGTTCCAGTCGTTCGGTTTCATCACGAACTCGTTCTCGGGCGAAGGCCACACGATCCACTGCCGTCCATCGCCGTAGATGCCGCCGGTGTGATTGCCGGGATGCGGATCAATCTCGAATTGCAGGCCCTGGGTGATGGTGGCGGTGCCGGGCTTGAACTCGGAGTGGAAGAAAACGCCGCTGTTACCCTCGGCTTCGCAGCGGAAGCGCAGCGTCAACTCGAAATCCTTGTAGTTCTTCCCGGTGCGGAGATAGCCGTACTCCTTGGTCACGCCCTGCCCGTGAATGGTGCCGTCCTCGACGGTCCACTTCTCCTGGCCCACCTGGATCCAGCCGGTGAGGTCCTTGCCGTTGAACAGCGAGGTCCAGCCTTCGTTGAATGGCCTGGGACGCTGGGGGCGGGGGGCTCGCGGCGGCTGGGCGAATGCCGCCGCCGCTGCCAGCAACAGAACTGCGAGAGTGCGCATCAATTATGCTCCTTTTATTCCGATTTCGCGTTCAATCACCTCGGCAATGTGTGCCGCGCATGCTTCCACCTGCTCCAGGCCGGCGGCTTCCACCATGATCCGCACCAGGGGCTCGGTGCCGGAGTAGCGCACCAGCACGCGGCCGTCGAGATCCTTCTGACAGCGCTCGATGGCTTCCCGCACGGCGGGGATTTCCGCCAGCGGGCGCCGCTCGCGCACCCTGACGTTCACCAGTTTTTGCGGATAAATGACGAGCCCCGCGCTCAATTCGTCGAGGGTGCTCCCGGTCTTGGCGGCGATTTCGAGCACGCGCAGCGCAGTCAGCATGCCGTCGCCGGTGGTGGCCCATTCGCGAAAGATCACGTGGCCCGACTGCTCGCCGCCGAGCATGGCGCCGGTGCGCACCATTTCCTCCAGCACGTACTTGTCGCCGACCGGGGTGCGCAGGAGGCGGATGTCCTCGTGCTCCAGCGCCTTCTCCAGCCCCAGGTTCGACATCACCGTGGCAACCACGGTACTGCCCGGCAGCCGGTCCTGGCCTTTGAGCCAGCGTGCGGCCAGCAGCAGCATGGCATCGCCGTTCACAATATTTCCGGAGCCGCTTACAAGGATCGCCCGGTCGGCATCGCCGTCAAACGCAACGCCTGCCGCGGCCTTCGCCTCGAGCACCGCCCGGCGAAGGTTCCCGACATGGAGCGCGCCGCAGTTCAGATTGATGTTGCGCCCGTCGGGGGTGCAGGAGACGCGTTGCACATCCGCGCCGAGCCGCCGGAACAGGTCCGGAGCAAGCTGGTAGGCCGCGCCATTGCCGCAGTCCACCACCAGGCGCATGCCGTTCAACAGCGTGGTGACGGTGCCGATCAGGTATTGCAGGTAAAGCTCGTCGAGACCGGCGTCGCTCTCCAGCTTCCGCCGCTGCGGCTCGACGCCGCCATCGAGCAGGCGGAAAATTTCCTGTTCAATCCCGTGCTCCTCATCATCGGGGAGTTTGAAGCCGGAATGGCCGAATACCTTGATCCCGTTGTCCTGGTAAGGATTGTGGGAAGCGGAGATCATCACGCCCGCGGCGAAGGGTCCGGTGCGCGTGAGGTAGGCCACCCCCGGGGTAGTCACGATGCCGGCATCCCGCACCCGGATGCCCTGCCGCGCCAGCCCGCCCGCCACGGTTTCAGCGATCCATGGTCCCGATTCGCGGGTATCGCGGCCGAGCAAAACCTCGGGGTCGTCGCCGTGCGCGCGCAGGTCGCCGCCGAGGGCGAGTCCGAAGGCGAATACGGTGGCCGGATCCAGGGGAGATTCTCCGGCAACGCCGCGGATCCCGTCGGTCCCAAACAGGTCCTTGGCCATTTATCTCCTCTTCATCTCCACTGTCACGCTCACCTCCGATTGGTTCTGCACAAACCGCACTCTCTGATCGCCCACGTAGGTGTTGACCCGGAAGACGTGAGTGCCCGAGACGCCGGTAAGGTCAATTGGATCGGTGACCACCGCACGAACCTGATCGACGCGGCTGGCCGGTCCCTCGATCCGCAGCACCGGTGGCGACACCGTGGCGCGCTGCACCGCTTCCGACGCGCCGGGAGGCCCGGCAAAACGCACGTGCACCGGGACCTGCCGCACTTCCCGGCGCTCGAAATCAAAGCGGATCTGGGAAGGGACGGACCGCACCATCCGCACGCCCTGCGGCAGCCGTACATCACCCGGCCCGATGCTGAAGGTCCGCTCGCCGGGACCCACGCCGGACATGTCCAGAACCACCCGGTATTGCCGGCCTTCGGAGCGCAGTTCGCCGGCTGGGCCGCGCAGTTCCAGGTAGACCGATTCGATCAGGCTGGAGTTGATATCCAGTTCGGGAGCCAGGTTTTTGTATTCCACGGGCACGGAAACGAAGGTGGAAAGCCGCGGCTCGCTGGTGACGAAGATCCACAACAGCACGGCGATTGCCAGCGACAGCAGTTTCCACCAGAAATCGGTGAACACAGCCCGGAAAGCGGATGCGAGAAAAGAACCGGCGCTCACTGGGTCTTCACCTTTGTCTGCGGCCCATCGCCGGCCATGGGGATATCGGCGGGTTGCTCTTCTTCCAGATGCGGCCCGGGACGGTGGGCGCCGAAGTGGGCGCTGATTCGTTCATCCACCTCCCGCAGCGTGAGACCCTGTTCCAGGTCGCCGAAGGCGGCCACGGAGACGCGTCCCGTGCCTTCGGAAACCACCACCGAGAGGCAATCGGTTTCTTCGGTAATACCGATGGCCGCGCGGTGTCGCGTGCCCAGTTTCGTGGAGAGGGCCGGGTTGGTGCTGAGCGGCAGAAAACAGGCCGCCGCCGCCACTTTGTCCTTTTGCACGATCACCGCCCCGTCATGCAGCGCGCTGCCGGGGTGGAAGACGGAAAGCAGCAGATCGCGCGAGAGATGCGCGTCCAGCCGCACCCCGCTTTCGATAAAGGTGCGCAGGCCGATATCGCGCTCCATCACGATCAGCGCGCCGACCTTGTCCTGGGCAAGGCGGTTGACGGCCAGCAGAATCTCATCCGTGGATTCCGGCCGACGGAAACCCTTGCCGAACCATCGCTTCCTTCCCATGCGGGCCAGCGTGCGGCGGATTTCGGATTGAAACAGGACAATGGCCGCCAGCGCCGTGTAGGGAACGATATAGGACAGGATGGTCCGAAGCACTTCCAGCCGCGCCCAGATGGAGGCCGAATAAAGCACCACCATCATCAGAATGCCGACCAGGATGTGCCCCGCCCGCGTGCCGCGGACAATGGAAAAAGCCTTGTAGATGAGGAACCCGACGACCAGTATGTCAATGACCGCGGTAACGGTCAGCTCCGGCACCGGCAGATTGAATGGCGACAGGTTCAAGCCTAAATATATTAACTCATAGAAACGAGCAGGCCCGCCTACTTCTTCTTTGCGGCCGGGCGCGCGGCTTTTTTCGCCGCCGCCGGGGGCGGGGCGCCCTCACGTTTGAACACGACGCTGGTGATCCGTACCGGCTTTACCGGTTTCTCCCCGCGCACCGGAACGTGCGCAATCTGATTCACCACGTCCTGCCCCTCCACTACCTGTCCGAAGATGGTGTGCTTGCCATTCAGGTGCGGCGTGGGCACTTCGGTGATGAAGAACTGGCAGCTGCCGGTATTCGGTTTGCCCACGTTGGCCATGGCCAGACGACCGGGCTGGTCGAACTTCAACGTGGGGACGAACTCGTCTTTGATGGTGAACCCCGGGTAGTAGGCGCCCGAGGCGGTGGGGTCGCCGGTCTGGATCATGAAGCCCGCCATCACGCGGTGGAACGTAATGCCGTTGTACAGCGGCCGCTTGACCATCCTGTTGGTTTTCGGGTCCAGCCACGGCTTCAGCCCGCGCGCCAGCGCGCTGAAGTTGCGCACCGTCAGCGGCGTTTCTTTTTCGAACAGCCTGGCGGTGATGTCGCCCATGGTGGTATGGAAGGTGACATAGAGGCCCGGCTCGCGAGGCGCCGGAACCTGTCCGAACAGACCTGCGGCGCAGGCCAGCGAGACTAACCAGGTTTTCATAGGAAACTAGGATTATATCCCAATGCGCTGGTTCCTGTTTCTCCTGCTGACCCTGCCCCTGGCGGCGGAGCGTGCCACCGTGACCGTGCTGGCGACCACGGACACGCACGGCAACCTCTACCCGGTGGATTACTACACCAACCGGCCGGCCCGCCGGGGCCTGGCCAAGGTGGCCACCCTGATCGCGGCGGAACGGGCCACTGCGCCCGGCGCGCTGTTGATCGACTGCGGCGACACGATCCAGGGCTCGCCTGTGGAATCCGTTTATCAAACCATTGTGCGCACCGGGCGCCCGCCGCTGGGCCTTTCCTTCCAACCGGAACTGTACCCGCAGGATCCCATGATGCTGGCCATGAACCATCTCCGCTACGACTCCATGACGGTGGGCAATCACGAGTTCAACTTCGGATTGAAGAACCTGGAGCACGCCCGCGCCGGAGCACGCTTTCCCTGGATTTCGGCCAACATCGAGGGCGGCGCCAGGCCTTTCCGGGGTTTCCTGGTGAAACGCGTCGGACCGGTGAAGGTGGCGGTAATCGGGGTGACCACGCCCGCCGTCCCCACGTGGGAGAAGCCGGAAAATCTGGGCGCGTATCGCTTCACCGACCCGCGGCAGGCCGTGGAACACGCGTTGGCCGAACTGCGGCGCACGGAAAAGCCGGATCTGGTGATCGCCGCGGTTCACGCGGGGCTGGAGCGGGGCCCCTCCCGGGAGAATGTGGTCCGGGATGTGGCCGCCGTGCCCGGCATCGACGCCATCATTTTCGGCCACACCCATCGGGAGGTGGCAGGCGAACGCATCGGCACGGTGCTGGCGGTGCAACCGAGGAACTGGGGCCGCTCGCTGGCCCGGCTCGATTTCACACTGGAACGCCGCGGGGGCAACTGGGCCGTAGCCGCCAAAACCAGCCGCCTCATCCCGGTGAAGGACGAAACCGCCGCGGACCCTGCCATCCTCGCCATCGCGCGCCCGTATCACGAACTGGCGGAGCGCTACCTGGATACGCCCGTGGCTCGGGCGCCCGCCGACCTCGACGGGACGCTCGGGCGCGTGGAAGACAGCGCGCTGGTGGACGCCATCCACGCCGTCCAACTGCATTACGCGCATGCCGACGTGTCCTTCGCCTCGCTGTTCAATCCGCGCGTGCACGTCGCCCGCGGGCCGGTATCGGTGAGGCAGATCGCCGCCCTGTACCTGTACGACAACGAACTGTACGCGGTGGAGGGCACGGGGCGCATGGTCAGGGAGGCGCTGGAGAACGCCGCCCGCTATTTCCGTTCCTGCCAGGGCCAGGGATGCGGGCAGGCGCCGCTGGTGAACAGCCGCGTGATGGGTTATAACTACGATACGGCCCAGGGCGTAACGTACGAAATCGACCTGACGCGCCCTGAGGGTCAACGGGTGGTCCATCTAGAATGGAAAGGGCAGCCCTTGGATCCGGATCAGAGACTGCGAATAGCGGTAAACAACTACCGCGCCGCGGGCAGCGCCGGTTATGGGATGTTCCGCGGCGCTCCGATTCTCTGGACTTCGACCGAGGGCATCCGTGAGCTGATGGTGCGCTATTACACGGCACGCAAGCAACTGCCGGGCCGCGCCGACGGTAACTGGCGCATTGTGCCCGCGGAAGCGCTGAGGACGCTCGAATCCGAGGCCCGCGGGAGCAAAGGGGGGTTATGAGGAAACGGTTATTCTGGTTGCTGCCGCTGCTGGCCATGGCGGCTGCCGCGCCCGAGGTCACGGGCAAGTGGAGCGGCATCATTGAAGTCTCCGATTCTTCCAGCGGAACTACTATCAACACACCTGTACAGGCCGAGTTCGAGCAGAAAGCAAATATCCTCTCCGGCAAGATCGGCCGGCGGCAGGATACCGAGGTCGAAACGATTCGCAACGGCAAACTCGAGGGCGACCGGGTCTCCTTCGAAGTTCAGTCGGCCGAAACGCTGGGCTCGGTGAAGTTCAACCTCAAACTCAGCGGAGATCGGATGGAAGGCACCATGGAGGGCAAAATAGATACTGGGCCGATTAGCGGCAAGGTCCATCTTACCCGCCAGTCGTAGCGGGGACCGGTGGCCCGGGGCGCGCTGCGATCCGGGCCACCGCCCAATTCAGCATTTCCCGTTGCTTCTCTTGATTGCCGCGCCCCACCTCCAGGTTCACGTAGCGCACCCCGCGCCGCGCCGCCAGACGGGAGAGCGAACCATCATCCTCGCGCGGCGCCCGGTTTTGCAGGACGACGTTATATGGGCCGGCGGCCAGGATTTCGAAGTCCGCCGTCTGCGTGCACAGGAAGAACTCGTGCGGATGCGCGGCATCGTGCAGCGCGGTCCGGTCGCTGATGGCAGTTTCGTCGTGGACCGAGTATCCCTCGGAGTTGTTGTGAACCGCGATGAGCAGGGCGCCGGGGGGCGGCAGGATCGCCCGGACCAGCTTTTCCCTGCCCCGGTCCAGCCGGTCCAGCGCCCGCCGGAGCGCGTTTCCGCTCCAGCCCGGGTTCAACGTGCGCAGGTTTTTCTCCGCGCCCTCGCGCGAGAAGATGCGGTTGGGATCCATGCGGCCGGATTCGATTTTTATCCAGCGCGTGTGCACCCGCACCAGGTGCGCCACACCGGAATGGCTGCGCATGTGTTCGGTGAGCACCTCGCGCGCGGTTTCCTCATTGCCGTGAATCAGCAGGTACCGCGTGCCGCCATGCCGGCGGCGGATCACCTGAAACGGGATTCCGTCCAGTGTGACGCGGTTTCGCCGCCAGAAGAAGGGAAACCACCAGCCCAGCAGGAACTCGCGGCGGGTGAGGTTGCGCCTATTCGTCAAGTTCCTCTTTCTTGTGCTTGGGCTTGCGCCGCTTTGGTTCGATAGGCCGGCCGGGCGGCACGGCGCCGACCCGTTCCCGCGCGATGGCGCGCACTTCGGCCGGGACATCGAACTTCGGCCTTTTTCTGCGCCGCGCCATCTCTATGAGTATATCGGCGGTGAGCTAAACTGGTTGGGCTATGCGGCACGTGGCAGGAATCCTGCTCACTGTTTGCGCTCTCGCCCAGGTCCCGCGCGAGGACGCCCGCCTGAGAAATACTCCAGGCACCGACACTCATTACACCATGCCGGTCTACCGCACGCTGGCTGAGTGGGAGACCCGCAAGACTTATCTGCGGAAGCAGATTCTCTCCGCCGCCGGCCTGCTGCCCATGCCGGAGAAAACCCCGCTGCACCCGCAGATCTTCAGGCGCATCGAGAACAAAGACTACTCCATCGAAACAGTCCTGCTGGAGACCATGCCGGGCTATTATCTCGGCGGCAATCTCTACCGGCCGGCGGGCAGGAAGGGCAAGTTCCCAGCCATCGCTTCGCCGCACGGGCACTGGATCTACGGCCGCCTGGAGAATTCCGTCACCGGCTCCATCCCCGCGCGCTGCATCAACCTGGCGCGCCAGGGGTTCGTGGTGTTCGCCTACGACATGGTGGGCTACAACGATACCATCCAGACGCCACACGCTTTCGGCGGGCCGCGCGAGCAACTGTGGAGTTTCGGACCGCTGGGACTGCAATTGTGGAACTCGATCCGGGTGGTGGATTTTCTGCAATCCCTGCCCGACGTGGACCCCGCCCGCATCGGCGCCACCGGCGCCTCGGGCGGCGGCACGCAAACCTTTTTGCTGACCGCGGTGGATGACCGCGTGGTGTTCTCCGCGCCGGTCAACATGATCTCCGCCATCATGCAGGGCGGTTCGCCATGCGAGAACGCCCCCGGGCTGCGCATCGGCACATTCAATGTGGAGATCGGCGCCATGATGGCGCCGCGGCCCATGCTGATGGTCGCCGCCACCGGCGACTGGACCCGCAACACGCCGCGGGAGGAATTCCCCGCCGTCCAGTCCATTTACCGTCTCTACGGCAAACAGGACGAACTGGAAATGGTGCAGATCGACGCGCCGCACAACTACAACCAGCAGAGCCGCGAGGCCGTTTACGCGTTTTTCGGCAAGCGCATCAACGGCCGGAAGGACGCGTCGAAACTGAAAGAGCGCGGCTACCGCCCGGAACCATTGCAGAACATGCTGGCGCTGCACAACCGCACCCTGCCCGCCAACGCGTTGACCTATGAACAGATTGTGGATCAGTGGATCGCCAACGCGCGCAAGCAGTTCCCCACCGATGCGACCGCGGCGCGGGAGCGCCTGGCACTGGCCCTGGCGGCACAATGGCCCGCAAAGGTGCTGAGCGAGCGCAACGGAGAACGGGTGGCGCTGAGCCGCGAAGGCTCGGGCGAGCGGGTCACTGGCATCTGGCGCGAAGGCAGAGGGACGCCCATAGTGGTGCTGGACCCCGGAGGCGTTGAAGCCGCCCGTAAACTGGCTCCGGCGGGCCGGCCGGTGCTGTTGCTGGATCCTTTCCCCGGCAAGCGCGACGAGACCGCACGCCACTTCTTCTGCTTCAACAAGACCGACGCGGCCAACCAGGTGCAGGATATCCTCACGGCGCTGGCGTGGATCGGCAAACCCGGCATCGAACTGGTGGGATCCGGAAGGGCGGCCGCCGCCTGCCTGTTTGCCGCCGCCGTGGCGCCCACGCGGGTCGCGCTCAAGGCCGATATATCCGGCTTCGCCGGCAATGACCGCGATTTCATCGAGCGCTTCTTCGTGCCGGGCATTCAGCGCGCCGGCGGCCTCCAGGCCGCGCGGCTCCTCATCAAGTAGCTACGGTTTGCGGATGACACGGATCTCGATGGTGTGCTTGTCCAGGCGCTTGCCAATGAAATAGGAGGCGGCGGCCAGGCCGGCCATCCCGCCCGCCACCACCGCAGGCACGATGGCCACCGCGGGACCCTCGTACAGGTCGGGATATTTCGCCGCCGTGACGACCGAAGCGGCCCCGAGCGTGCCGGCAACCGCCAGCCACCGCCCCCGGGTCCCATACTCGGTCAGGCGCAAGACCGAGACGGATTCGCGCGGGATGGACCGGTCGCGTCTGCCCACGCGCAGGCGCAGGCTGTCGGGCCAAACGCCTTGCACCTTGCCTTTGATGTGCTTACCATCCGGCAGCACGAGGGCAACCTTGCGCTCGAGGATGCGGGGGGCAAGTTCGCCCCAGGTAAGCTGAATGCGGTCCTCGCCCCACAACATGCTTTGGCCAAGGCAGAGCAGGACGCCCAACGCGGATAGGAACTGGCGGCTCATGTTTCACCTCAAGGCCTATCCTGCGCCGGAACCCGGGCGCGGTTGTCACGAAAGTGTCTTGCGGCGGTGAAATCCTATGCCGTGAGCGCGCTGAACCCGGTAGGCCGCAGCACGTCTACCCGCACGCGCTCGGGCGCCTGCTGGCGCAACTCGATGCGCACCGTGGCTTCGCCGCCCGGAGCCAGCGGCGGCAGGGGCGCTTCCCGCTGCTCCATGGGAAGATGTCCCGCCATATAGGCGATCACCCGCACCCGGTAGCCACGCAGAGTGTACGCCGGCAGCGTTTTGCGCGCGCGCACCGTCACGAATACCCCGTCTTCGCGCCGCACGCGCACGCTCTCGATGGGGCTCGATTCGCGGCGCAGCGCTTCCCACGACGGCTTCTTCGCGCCATACACGTCCACCACGCCGTGAACCCGCTGTTGCAGCGGCGGCACACCTTTATCGCCCATGTGGGTGCGGTAGTCGTTATAGTCGAAGAAAATCGCGCCGCCGATCCAGGGGCGCCGGCGAAAGACGCTGGTATGGCGCTCCAGGATATCGATGCGGCGCGGGTCGCCGCCGGTGTGCCGCGGGTTGCACTCGCACATACCGTACTCGGAAATCACTACCATCTTGTCCGGGAATGCGGCGTGGATCGCGTCCAGAGTGCGCTCCAGGTCGGCCACGGTTCCTCTGTTCCAGGTTTCGTAATACTCGTTGCAGGAGATGAAGTCCATCATGCCGGAGGCATCGCGCTCCGGGGTTTTGTGGAGCGAGTGGGAGGCGTAGGTGCGCAGCCGGTTGGGGTCGATCTGCCGCGCTTCGTCGTACATCCGCCGGATAAACTCCTGGGAGGTCGGGTTCTGGCCGTTCACCTCGTTGCACAGGCCCCAGGCGAACACGCTGGGATGGTTGCGGTCGCGGTGGATCATCTCCCGCAACTGCTCCAGGCCGTTATCGACGATTTCCGCCACGGGCTTGCTGCCGAAGGTCTTGGGCCCCCAGGTGGGCACCTCCTCCTGGATGAGAATACCCTCACGGTCGCAGAAATCGAGCACGCGCCGGTCCTGCGGCCAATGCACGCGGGTAAAGACGGTGTTCAACTCCTTCATGTCGCGGTGGTCGTGTTCGATCCAGGAAGCCGGCTCCGCCATGCCGTAATCGGGATGGCTGCCCGCCATGCGCTCGGCGCCCATGAGCCAGACGCGCTCGCCATTCAGATAGAGGCCGCCCGACCGCACCTGCACGCTGCGCACGCCGAATACGGTCGTAAACTCGTGCCCGTTCACGGACGCGGTGAGGCGGTAGAGATTAGGATGGTCGAAGTGCCAGAGCCGGGGGGCTTGCAGGGTTGCCGGCATGGCGATCACGCTCGACGCGCCCGGCGGGACGGTAGCGGCCACGGCACGCCGCTGCCGCGACACGACGGCGTCTGTGTCGTCCTCGGCCGCCTCCCAGGTGGGCTGCACGGAGGCGGGCCCGCGGCTGCTGTTGTGCACCACCACGCGGACATCCAGGCGCGCGTTGCCGGTGGCAAGGTCGGGCACGGCGTCCACATCCACCCGCTCGATGTACACCGGCGGCGTCACCAGCAGCGACACGGGGCGGATGATGCCGCCGTCCTGGGTCCAATCATAGGAACTGCCGCGCGGCAGCATGAGGTCGTTGAAGCGGTTGTCGGCGCGCACGGCCAGCACGTTGGGGCCGGGACGCAGAGCCGCGGTGATGTCGCATGTGAAAGCGGTGTAGCCCTTTCCCAGGTGGCTGCCCACCTTGCGGCCGTTCACCCACACCGTAGCGGTGTGGTACACCGCTTCGAATTCCACACGCACGGTCTTGCCGTTCCACGCGGGCGGCGCCTCAAAGACGCGCCGGTACCACGCCGCACCCTGGTAACCGGCGGTCTCGGCGTCCACCTGCCAGGTATGGGGCACGGTCACCTGCTTCCAGCCCGGCATCTCGCGCAGATGCCAGCCCTCGAGTTCTCCGCGGTCCTGCGGGTCGGGGCGGAACTGCCAGACGCCGTCGAGCGAGCCGGGCCGCTCCACGGCAAGCGCCAGGGCGGCGGCAAGGAATTCTCTGCGGGATGGTGCGATCACATTTACAATACTGAAGAACCTTATGCGGGAAATCAAGATCGGGGCGGCGCAATTCGAAGTGCGCGACGCCGATAAAGACTATAACCTGGCCACCATTGAGCGGCTGGCGGCCCAGGCCGCTGCGCAGGGCGCCGAACTGGTGAGTTTCAACGAGTGCTCGATTCCGGGCTACACATTCCTGGAAACGCTTTCGCGCACGGAACTGGAGGCGCTCGCGGAGTGCGTACCCGGCGGGCCTTCCACGGAACGCCTGAACGCCATGGCGCGGAAACTGGGGGTGGCGCTCGCCGCCGGGCTGGTGGAGCGCGAGGGCGATCGCCTGTATAACTGCTACGTCGTAGTGGACGGCAACGGCTTGGTCGCCCGGCACCGAAAGCTGCATGCGTTCATCAGCGAGCACCTGAGCTGCGGCGGCGGCTACACGGTTTTCGACCTGCTCGGCTGCCGTTTCGGCATTCTTATCTGCTATGACAACAACCTTCCCGAGAACGTCCGCATCACCGCCATGATGGGGGCCGAGATCGTGCTGATGCCGCACGTCACCGGATGCCTGCCCTCGCCGATGCCCGGCCGCGGCACGGTGGACCCGCAAATCTGGCACAACCGCCACCTCGACCCGGTACGATGCCGCCAGGAGTTCGACGGCCCCAAGGGCCGGGGCTGGATCATGCGCTGGCTCCCGGCGCGCTGCTGGGAGAACGGAGTATTCGGGATCTACAGCAACCCCATCGGGGTGGAGGGCGGCACCATCAAACCGGGCGGAGCCATGGTGATCGATCCGTTTGGCGAAGTGATGGAAGAATGCCGCGCGCTGGGCGAAGGCGTGGTGGTGGCAACGCTGGATCCCCGGAAACTGCAACTGGCCTCCGGCGGCTCGTATATTCGCGCGCGCCGGCCCGAACTGTACGGCAAGCTGGTGGAAGAAAACCCCCATCTCGGCCCCGACCGCCGGCCCGACGTATGGTGGAAGAAGCAGCGCGCGAAACCGGCAAAATGACGGTGTTGCTCCAGCGGCCCTCGATTTCCAGCACCACGGCCAATTCACCGGAGGGAGTATCCGGCGGCACCGTGAACGAGACCCGGTATAAGCCAAACTCGCCGGCCGCGGCCCCGGCATAGCTCACCGCAGCCGGTTGCCCTCCCACCGTGACGGATAATGCCGCTGCCAGCTTCTCGTCCGAACCCGGCATGCCCGTTTGGAGAGGCGGATCCGTGGGCCCCAATCCCGTGGCGTACGCCGACAGGACCTCTCCGGGCGCCGCGGGTTTCTCCGGGGACACCACGGTGGAATCCGCACGGGAAAATTTCCCGAGGGCGCCGGCGGCCGAGTCCGGCATCAGACTGGGACCGTAGATATCGGGCGTGATGTGAAACGGGGGCGAGTTGCCAGATGGCGTCTCGACCACTAACGTGGCGGGTCCGGCGCACAATTCGAACGGGATCTGGGCCGAGATCCGTGTGGGCGAAACAAAGGCCAGTGGAAGCGGATACTCGGCGCCCGAGCTATCGCGGATCTTCACGGTCGTCGCTGCCAGGGTATTGGGAAGGGGAACTTCGGCGGGCTGCAAATCGGCCTCGGCCAGGTTGGACCCGAAAATCGAGATCAGTCCCCCAATGCCGAGAGACCCGCCGGAGAAGGCGCTATTCACGACTCGCGAGATGGCTGGCATGCCCGCCTCCATGACCCAGATCGGGCTGGTGTAGCCGGCCGAGGAAACCCCGCTGTGGGCGGCCGTAACATGATAGCAGCGGCCGGACGATGCGGTTATCGCCGGAGACCAATTGAAAACGCCCGGAGCGGTTCCCGCCTCGCCGTCGAAGGCGGTAGTGGCCGCCACCGCAGTGCCGTCTTCGAACAGGGTCAGGGTGAGTGTACCGGAAGGATTCGGCTCGTAGGCCGTGATCTCGAATTGCAGGGTGGGGGTGTGCGGGATCACCGATCCCATCCAGTACCCGTTGGCGCGCATGGCGATCGCGAATTTCCGGCCGTCGGTGGTGAACGTGCGCCTGGCCCTCAGGGCGGCCAGGATGTCCTCTCTGGTCAGGCTTGGGGCCACAACGCCCATGTACCGGCTTCTGCCCCAGTTCGGACTGTGGGTATCGGAGTTGTGCGACGAAGCCACGTGCCATCCGTTGGTAAGGCTCAGCAGGTATAACGACGCGGGACTGGTGGGCAGTTCCCGCAGGTACATGTGATCACCCGCGGCCGCCTCATACGCGAAATCGTTGAAATGCCACTTTGACGAGTTGCTCTTTCTGGGATGATTGAACTGGCCGACAGCCGCAGGCTGGCCGCCTATCCAGCGGTAGAAATCCGCCAGCGTGCGATAATTCGGATCCTGCGCCGAGACGTACGTCTCCGTGCCGAACACGTTGATATGGCCGTTGGCATTGGTGTACTCGAAACCAGGCAGACCCACGAATATGCCGGGGGCTGTCGCGGCATCAGCTTGAGCCGAAATGTCCCTCCACTCGGCGGCGGTGAGTTGCTGGGAATGATCGGTGAGCGCGAAGAAATCGAGACCGTTCGCGCGGGCGGCGGCGAATGCGTCGGCGGGCCGCCCCTTGCCATCGGAGTACCCGGAGTGGCTATGAAGATCGCCGAAATAGATGTTCATGCCGGAGCCGTCGATTGCGGGCGTGCCGGCAGTCCTGAAATTCCACGTCACATCGCGTGTTAAGGGCTCTCCCGAAACGTCGCGGATTCCGGCGCTCACCGTCGCCGTATAGGTGCACTCGGGCTGAAGCGACGTTTCCGGAGAAAAGACGGCCATCTTGCTCGCGAACAGGTAGTGCACGGTTCCCGTCACCGGCGCGGAGTCCAGCGTGAGATAGAACGTGCCTGCATGAATGGTCGCGGGGTCCATGTCCAAACTGAAAGTGGCCGAGACCAGGGTGTGAACCGGCGCCGCGTTCATGCCGGGTGAAGGGTTCCTGAAGGTGACAGCCGGCGGGCTGGCTGCGGCTTCGGCGAGGCCGATTGCCAACAGCAGCGTGGCTGAAAGGGCGTACCTGCGCGTCTTCATCGCTTGCTCATGGCACACCTAGAATTTGAACTTGACCGCGGCCTGCAGGATCCGGCCATTCCCCGCGCTGCTGATGATGCCGAAACGCGGCGAGCCCCGTGTGGCGTTCGGCGCGTTGAAGGGCGGGGTGTTGGTGAGATTGAACGCCTCGAGCCGAATGGTAAAGGCCATCGCTTCGCGAACGGGAATGGATTTCGACAGCATGGCGTCGAAGTTCACCAGCCCGGGACCCCGCACGACGCCCCGTCCGGAGTTGCCGAAGGTGTAGGCGGCCGGCGCGACAAATGCGGCGGTATCGAAGAAGCGTTGCAGTGTGCGTTGATCCCGCGGCAGGTTGCCATCGCCGACCCGATTCGGGCGCTGGGCGCCTCCGTTCGATGCCGTAGTGTCGGGCGTGTTTCCGATGGTTATGGGCGCCCCGCCATGCAAGGTGGTAACACCGCCGATCCGCCAATGGCCGAAAATCCTGTTCATCGCCCCCGCGCCGCCCCATGGCAGCTCATATACATAGCTGCCTACAAGGCGGTGCTTCTGATCGCCCTGGGTTGCCGCCCGCTCGGCGCGCATATTGTACCGGTCCTGGATGCTGTCGCCGAAAGTCGCCGAGCAGTCGTCGATGTTCTTGGACCAGGTATACGCGACGGTGAAGTCCAGACCCGAAGAGAATCGTTGCTCGACCTTAGCCTGGAGCGAATGATATATGGAGGAACTGCCGAAATTGAGGAGCCCGACGTTGCTGTAGTTGGGCAGGAACGAGCGCTTCTGCGGGTTCTTGCCGCCGAACTTCTCGGGAGGCCCCAACAACTCCGCGGGCAGTTGATTGAACCGCGTGCGCCGGGTGAACAACCGCGTGCCCTTGGTGCCGACGTATCCCACTTCGAGAGCCAGATTCGACCTCAACTCCCGCTGCACGGTGAAATTCCAGCTCTGAATGTAAGTCATGCGGGCATTGGGATCGTAGTAGGAGACCTGGCTGCTGTTGCCGCACGTGGCGATGGATGCCTGACACTGCTCGAGCGTAAGCGGCCGGCCCATCCCCGGGAACTGGCTCAGCTTATAGCTCCAGTCGGTGGGCCGGGCGAGCGCCGGAAACTGGAAAGTGGCGCCCCAGGGGTAAGCCGCTTCGAGCCATACGGTTCCCGTGTTGCTGGCGGTCGGGGCGGTGATGAAATTGATGCCATAGCCGAGCCTCACCACGGATTTCCATTGCGGCAGGCTATAGGCGGCTCCGAAGCGCGGGCCCAGGCCCATGTAATCGTTCGGAAAATTCGTGCGGCGCTGCCCGTCCCGTCCGGCGAAGACAATATGCCCCACATCCAGATCGAGCCACGAGATCCGATCGTACTTCTCCCTCCAGCTAAAACTGGGTTCATAGCGCAGCCCCATGTTGAGAGTGAGGCGGGGCGAGACCTTGAAGTCATCCTGCACGTAAAAGTCGTAAGTGGGGAAGCGCAGATACGACATGACTCCGGGAGAGATGGAGGCGCCGGAGCCGTATCCGAGAAGGAAACTCGCGAGACCCACACCGGAGGAACCGGTCAGCAGGCCCGTCTGGAGTTCGCCAAAGCCGAAGGTGCCCGAAGGGTTATCGGGCTGGAAATTGTTCATCTGCGCGCGGCGAAAATCGAAGCCGAACTTGAGATAGTGGCGTCCGCGGATCAACGTGAAGTTGTCCACAAGCTGATAGTACATCGTCCGGCGTATCTGCATTCCGTTCTGGCGATTCCCGATCTCGGTCAAACCCGCGATTCCGAACCTGGGGAAAACCGTTGGCGGGACACCGGCGAGCCCCAACTTGCCGGCGAAATCGGCGCCCAGGGTCCCTGGTGTGATCTGTCTTCGATCGCGGCTCAGGCCGACGCGCAACTCGTTGACCATGCGCGGGCCAAGGGTGTGGATGTAACTGAATCCACCCAGTTGCTGCCAGTCGTCCGCCGGATATGTCCCCGGGTTGCCGTCGGTGGGATAGCGCCGCCCGGGTTCGGAGCGGCCGTTGTTGGCGGAATACCGCATCATCAGTTGAATCGCGCTGCTGATGTTGTAGTCGAGGCGGATGTCGCCCTGATCGTTCCGCGAGCGGGCGGGCTCGGTGGAGACAAAGTTGTTGATGTTTCCCGGCGCGGTCGGCGGCGGGTAGTATTGAAGAATTCGCACCGCCACGGGATCGAAGCGATTGGCAGGCACCCGATTGCCGGGAAACGGCGTTCGAGTCAGCTTGCCCGCGCTGTCGAGTGAGCTTGTCGCGGGGTCATAGATTCGTTTGAAGCCCGTAGAGAAATCGCCGGCGCGCATGGTTGCGGTCGGAACTGAGGAGGTCTGCACATTGCCCTGCCGCAACCGTGTCCCCTCCCAATCGACAAAGAAAAAGAGTTTGTCCCGGAGGATCGGGCCGCCCACGGTTCCCCCAAACTGGTTGCGCCGCAACATGGGGTCGGGCGCGCCGCGCGGCGCGAAGAAGTTGCGCGTGTTCAGGGCGTCGTTGCGCAGGAACTCAAACATCGACCCGCGAAAGCGGTTGGTTCCGGACTTGATGGCGGCGATAATGACTCCGCCGCTGGTGCGTCCGTACTCCGCTGAATAACTGGCGGTCAGCACCTTGAATTCCTGAAGCGCGTCCACCATGGGCGTGTAGATGGTGGCGCCACCCTTCGAGTTCTCGGCGACGATACCATCGATAAGGATGTCGTTTCCGCCTCCCCTGCCGCCATTTACGCGCGCCGTGCTCCCCCCGCCATACACTCCGGGAATCAGTTCCACGAGTTCAAATGCGTCGCGGGAAACCAGGGGTATGTCGGTAACGCGGCGATTGTCGATCATGTGCCCGATCGAACCGGACTCGGTTTGCAGCGTGGGCGCGGAGGCCCTCACCTCGACGGTCTCCGAAGTGGAGCCAAGCACAAGCTGCACATCGATCCGGACCTGTTGATCGATTTCCAGGATGATGCCGTCCCGGACGGATCGCCTGAATCCCGGCGCTTCGACCGCCACCGAATATCGTCCGGGCTTCAGGTTGGGCACGAAGTAGTTTCCAAACTGGTCTGTATCGACGGCGGACTTGACATTCGTTTCAGTATTCGTCACCGCCACATGCGCCGCGGGCGCTGCGGCGGCCGATGGGTCTGTCACGGTGCCGAGAATGGTTCCGCTGAAGCTCGTTTGCGCCTGGCATACGTATGGCGCAAGGCATGCCATGGCAACAATCAGTTGGCGGCTGTTCATCAACTCCTCCTCGCACGCCGGCGGTCAATGCCGGCGCCATGCTTCCGCTGTCGAGATGTCCTGTTCTACTTTGCGCGTGATCCGGTTCAGATCGAAATCGCCCAGACGCGTCAGCAACTGCGGTTTGTACTGCGCTGTGGCTGCGGCCGCGTATTTTTTCCAATGCTCCAGCGCTGCTCGCAGATGCCTCACCGCGGATTCCTTCTGCTGCGGGTTACCCGTCCGGTCGAAAAGCGCCAGGTCCGTCGAGCCCAGAATCTTCTCCGCGTAATAGTTCCCCAGGTGCGCCATGGCCTCATAATCGCCCAGAGTGTATCTCAGTTCCTTGCTCTTGACCGGCCGCATTTCCCCCACAAGCTGCAGCGCTCTTGCCGCGTTCGATTGGAGTTCCGCGGCCACCTGCGGCGGTGTCATCCCTTCGATATGCTGCCCGTCCAGCACGTTCCTGAGGTAGTCCGAAATATTCAGGACCCCGGCTCCCGGCATGGATTGGCCCTTCATGAACCGCTCCACGCTGTAAAAGCCGCCGAGTTTGGCATGGGCGGAGCAGGCCTCGGGAAACCAACGGATATCGATGGGGCCCCAGTTGAACGTAGTCGCCCTGGGAATCAGCCTGGATGCATACGAAGACGCCGCGTATAATTTCGCGGCCGGCACTTCCGGGAAACGCACGGCGAGCGCGCGCTCGAACAGGGCGTCGGGCAGGGATGGATCGAAGCTCAGCCTTCCCCACAGCATGAAGCTGTACCACTGCTTCTTGATGACCAGTTCGCGCGGCGTCTCCGGCTCACGGCTGATGAACTCGCGTCCCCAGGTATACCCGTCCGGCCCCATGTAGAACCCGATCATCTTGTCCGGACCCGGCAGGTTGCGGACGTACGCGCGCGCGTAGGCGGGGTCGCCCCAGCGGAAACTATAGATGTCATCATTCCGCACCGTCATCCAGAGGCGCAGGCTTGCGGGCATCTCGTCGAGGATATCCTTCTTGGCAAACGGCGGCGCGGGGTACGAATACATGTGCGCGACGGAATACTTGTAGCTCATGTCGAAGGTGGCCGGCAGATCCTTCCACTCGTTCAGGATGGTTTTGAGACTCGTCTGGTGCTGCCGGTGAATCAGCCGGAATTGCCGCTTCGGCTGGCGCTTCAGCGCGTCGCGGATGCCTTCGCCGTAGGTTTTCCACAGCCACTTCTCTTTGGAGAATTCACCGTCCTTGACCGGCATATTCTCGCCGGCGGTGATGCCGATGCCTGCCAGCAGGGGATATGTCAAGATGACCTCGCGCACGCTCTTGCGGAAATAGTCGATGGTAGTGGTGTTGGTCTGGTCCGAAGTGATACCGTACTTGCCCGCTTCGCCAAAAGTGAAAATATTCCAGGTGAACAGGTACACCTCGATTCCCCGGTCGTGGGCATATTGCATGACGTCGCGCCAGAATCGGATTTTCTCGCCAATGCTGATTTTCTTGATGGTCTCCAGGTGGGCGAAGATTTCGGGGCTGCCCATGTGCGTGCCGTTGTGGCGCTGATCTTCGAATCTCACCGTGGTTCGCTTGACATCGGACAGGGCAACATCGGGGTACTCCGGCACCTTGACAAGCGACGGAAAAGGATTCAGGCTCCAGAGAGTCAGAACATTGTAGCGGTCGCGGGCCATTTCATCCAGGAACTCGGTCCAGAAGGCCATGCTCCACATCTCGGGGATATTCTGCTGGGCCGAGTCGCCCGCATCGGAGTAACTCGGGGTGCGGGCATCGAGCGGGATGTTGAACTTGATGCCGCGCCTGGCAATGTGCGGCACATGCTGCCCCTCTTTCAGACTGGCAAGGGTACCGAGACGTATCGCCTCGGCGATGTCAAGCCCGCCGTACATGGCCCCGGGCCCGCCGCTGCTCTGGACAAGGTAGGTGGCCGCGCGTTTACGAATCGTGTATGTCTGCGAATCGCCGGCGCGCCCGGAATCCAAAACAATTCCAGGCCGGCCATTCGCGCCGGTAAAGGCCGCCAGGTTTCTCTCGACGACCTTCGTCCTTCTGGCCGCGAGCGCGCGCCGGATTTCGCCCGCCGCAAAGCGCGCCGGCGGAACCCGACCGTCGAAGTAGACCGCGACTTCCATGGCGCAGGGCCAGGCGCATTTCGTGGGCACCTGCGGCGGTTGTGCGCCCGCAAAACCGGATGCGAGCAGCGCTATGTGGAAGAGCATCATCGTTCCGTTCCCTAAAAGAGAAGTTTCAGCGCCAACTGCCACTGCCTGGGCGGACCGGCCGCGCCGGTCACTTTACCGAAGTTGCTGTTCGTCGGCGTAGTGTTGGGGCTGTTGAAGTTGGGATGATTGAGCGCGTTATAAGCCTCTCCCCGAAACTGTAATTTCAAATCTTCCGTGATCGGGAAAATTTTGAAGGCCGAGGCGTCCCAGACGTGTTGGCCTTCGCTTCGTATTCCGCTGAACCGGCTGGGCATGGTGCGAATGTTCGATGCCAGTTGCCTGTTGGAAGCGCGCTCGAAGCCCGCGTCCGTGTTGAACCACTTATCCACACTGCGGCGGTCCCGGCTCAACACGATGTCGTTGAAATTGCCGTTAAAAATCGCATTGCCGAAGCCGATGGGAGCGCCGCTCTGCCGCGAGACCAGGGCCTGCACCTGCCAGCCGCCGAGGAGCGCGTTGCGGAAGCCGCGCGCACCCGAGCCGAAATGGCGGCCTTTGCCGAAGGGCAGTTCGTAAATGCCGGAGATTACCAGGCGATGCGTGCGATCCTGGGCGGTGATGACCCGCTCAGGCATCGGATCGGTGTCGTTCAGGTATCCCAGGGCGCCCATGGATTTCGACCATGTGTACGCCGCATTCACGGTATAGCCTTTGCCGAACCGCCGCTCCGCTCGCACCTGCAGGGAGTGATACCAGGAATAGCCCTGGCTCGCGACCCCTTCGATACCCGTAAACTCGGGATAGGGGCGCAGCAACTGGGAACGGGAGACGTTGGTGCCGTTCAGGCCGGTGTTCGGCAGAAGGCCCGCGAACGGGTTCTTGACCTGCGCGCTCAGGAAATTGATGGCCGCCTGGTCCCGGGCGGGCAGTGTGCTGAGATACTGGGCCGGCACCGCGTTGTATTCGCGAGAGACTTGCAGGTGCGTGCCCCGGTTGCCCACGTAAGAGATGTCCAGCAGCACCTGCTTCATCTGCTGCTGAATCCCGAAAGACCACCGCTGCGCGTACGGATACTCGCGCCGCCGCGGGTAGAAAGCCACAGACTGTCCCACATAGGTGGAATAGCCGCCCGCCGAGCCCACGGGCGCCGTCAGGCCGTTGGGGAACGGATCGGCGAGCGAGGCAATGAAGCTCAAGCCGTTGTCCAGCGAGGGCACGACGGGTGTGCTGGAATCGAACCCGAACGGCAAAGGCTGGCTGACGGTTGACCCGATGGTGTCAAAGAAGATGCCGTAGCCGCTGCGAAGAATCGTTGTGGGGCGCAGTTGGTACGCCAGGCCGAAGCGGGGCATGAATAACGTCTTCCTGGAATCCCACAGATAGCGCGAACGTCCGTTCACTCCGGTAAACAGGAGCCCGCCGCGCGCGGTGAAATTCGCCGCCGGCAACTCCGGGATCGGGCTGGCCGAATACTTCGCCCTGGCAGCGCTTTCGATGGGGTTCGCCACGGTGAAATCGAATTGATCTGCGGAGCGGTTATAGCGCTCGGTGATCGGAGTCTCGTGTTCATATCGCACTCCGAAGTTGAGGGTGAGTTTCGGCAGAACCTTCCAATCGTCCTGAACGTAGAACGCAAGGTACTGGTCCTGTGTCGCGGAGCCGCCTCCGGAGCGCATCATTCGACCGCCGCTGGGAAGCCCCAGCAGGAACGTTGCCAGGCCCTGCCCCATGGGGCCGGCAGGGGAATTGTCCAGGGGGCCCTTCGTCCAGGTGGTATCGAAGGCCAGGTCCGGGGTGTCGGCGGTCGGGACCTGGTTGATATTGGAGCGCATGTTCCGGTACTCTCCACCGAAGCGCACCATGTGAGAGCCCACCAGCTTGTTCACCGTAGTGGAAAGTGAGTGAGTGGTGCTCGCGACGATTCCCAGGTTGCTCGATTTGTTGCCGAAGCCCGTGAAGCCGTTGATATTGATGTACGGCATGGCCACGGTATCGGGGCTGGTCAGCCCTGCCAGGTTGCGGGAAAAACCCAGCTCAGCCAGATCCAGGCCGCGGCTGGTTTTCCAGCATGGGAAATACATATAAGTGAGTCCGTAGCGCGTGTTCAGGGTAAGGGTCGGGCTCAACACCCGCACGTCGTCGAGAGCGAGGCCCTTGTTATACGTATTCCAGCGCGTTCCATTGGCGTTGTTCTGAAAATGATGATCTTTATTCAGGTACGCGTTGTCGTAATTCATGCGAAAGGCGAGCCGGTGGTTCTCGGAGAAGCTGTGATCCGCGCGCCACAGGTGGGCCACATAATCGCGCGACAACTGTTTGGCGCCGTTGAAGAAGTTGTTCCTCCCGTCCGAAGTGCCCGGGATATTCGGAGCGGGCCAAAACCTGGCCAGGTTCAGCGCCAAAGAGGAAATCCGGCTGGCAGGAATCATGTTGCCGGCGAAGGGACTGCGCCGGAAGCGGCCGCCGGTGGCGGGCACGATGGTCGCCGGGTCGTAGATCTGATATTGAGAACCCAGCCGCAAGAGCCCCGAGAAGTCGCCGCGCAATTCAGCAGCGTTGGGCACCGTGTACGTGCCCGGCGCCGGTTCGGTGTTGGGGTTCTGTTCGAACGCGTAGAACCAGAACGTCCTGTTCCTGCCGTTGTACTTTCCCGGGATGACCACCGGGCCTCCGGCTGCGAGGCCAAAACGATTGTATTGATACACCGGCAGAGTCTGGCCGGAGCGATTCTGGAAGAAGTCTTTGGCATCCAGGACCCGGTTGCGCAGAAACTCGTGCAATTCGCCGTGGAAACCGTTCGTTCCGCTCTTGATCGACACGTTGATTACCGAACCGGCGGTGTGGCCGATGGAAGCATCGTAGTTCGCCGTCTGCACTTTGAATTCGCTGATGGCAGAGACCTGCGGGACGAAGGCGACCCGCGCCTCCGATCCATAGGATGCCGTGTCAGGCACGCCATCGATGGAGAACTCATTGCCGTAGGCGCGATTTCCGTCCGTCACGAAATTGGACGTGGCATCGGGACGCGCGGCGTCCTTGTAGCGCAAATTGACCGTGCTTGCCGCGCCGGGAGCGAGCAAGGCGAGGGCAAACGAATTCCCCCCGCCCAAGGGCAGATCCAAAATGCGCTTCTGATCGATGACCTGTCCCAGAGATGCCGTTGTGCCCTCCAACAGCGGGGTGGTGGCTTTCACGTCCACGGTTTCCACGATGGTGCCGGGGGTCATCGTGACATCCACCGAAACGGAGTCGTTGACCCGGACCTGCACGCCTGCCCTGGTAAACTTCTTGAATCCGACCAGCTCCGCTTCAATCCTGTAGGTGCCGGGCAGCAGGTATGGAATCACATAATTGCCGGCTTGATTGCTCCTTCCAGCCGCGGCGATGCCGGTTTCCTCATTGATCGCCCGCACGTCAACGTTCGGAACGACGGCGTTTGAGCTGTCAAGCACACGGCCCAGCAGGGTTCCCCTGGTGTCCTGGGCATTGCCGCAAAACACGGCCAGCAGCAACCATACGGCGGAAAACCTGATTATATTCATACGAATCTCCTATGCAGAAATCAGCGGCTGCGCGCGATCTCGATATCCCGCTCCACGTCCTGGCGGTAGTTCTCCCAGAAAAATCGGGGGCCGTTCGGCGCGGTCAGTTTCATGAAGCCGATGCGTTCGAGGTGCATGAGCGGCGCCGGTTGCAGGTGCGATTTGGTAATGCGAATGACTTCTTCCCACTGTCGCGCGGCGTGTTCCAGCAACGCCACCGCCTTCGCGCGTTCCGTGCGGCTACCGGTGGTGCGCGCGGTCGCGAGCGCCACACCGGCACGGATCTTGTCCGCCATGTACAGGCTGAGCGCGGCCCATGTGCGCGCGTCGTCGATCTCACACTGCAGCGTCGCGGCGTTGCGCGCATGCCGGGCGTCCATGGCGGCCAGAAGTTTTGTAACGCCGCGCGCGTCCTGTTCAAGCGCGTCGGCCAGGCGCGGCGGCGTCATGCGGGTCGCATCGAAGCGGTCAGGCCCGGCGACATAATCCTTGATGGAAACGTAGTTCGGATCAAGCGGCGGATGTTGAATGAAATCATCGATGGAGATGAAAGGCGCCGCGTCGCGCTTACTGTTGGTCCGGTCGAGAAAGCCTTCGGAATACAGGCTGAAATCCCATCCGCTCGAGTAAAAAGATGCGAGCCGCAGGGGCAACCGGCTGCCCAACGCAAATGCCCGGAAGAGCGTCTTCCCGATGCCCGGCCCATAGCGACGGTCGAACTCGGCCTGGAAGATCGCATCCGGCGTCGCGGGGTCGTAAAGCAGGCGCCCCCACACCATGTAGAAGAGCCACTGCCTTTCGAAACCGTACTTCCAGGTCACGTGCCGGGAACCGGGCTGGTGAACGTACTCTTTGGCCGGGATATAGGTTTCGGAGCCGGTGAAGTAACCACCCGTTTCCGGTCCGCCGTTCCGGGCGATATGCTCCCGGATGAAATCAGGCTGGCCCCAGCGAAGCATGAAGATGTCTTCGTTGCGGATCATCCAGGCCATCTTGTATTTCGCCGGCGGCGGATTCCAGTAAGGAGCGCCGGTGCCCCCGCCGTGCGTGCGCGCCAGAGTCGTGCTGGAGTGGCCGTGGGAAGCATTAAACTTCAGTTCCACCCAAACAGGTCCCGGCAGCCCCGAGTTCTCAATCGACCGGCGGACGAAGGCGGGATCATTGGCCTTCAACGCCGCACGGTAGATGAACTTGGTTGGCCGGCGCGCCTCCCTGATGGCCGGGAAGTATACGTCCTCAACCCACTTCACCTGCTCATGAACGGTCATCTCCTTCATGCGCTCACCGAGCGTGATCCCAATCCCCGCAAGGTCCGGGTACTCCCGGAGGACCTGCGTCACCGATTCGCGGTTGTAACGCTTGATGGCCTCGGTGGTGTTCGATGGCCCGGAGTACGCGGCGTCGTCAATCGGAGCATTCGGGTCGTATGCGTCGCGAAAGCCGCGCGAGACGAACACGTTCCAGTTCACCATGTACACGTCAACGCCCCGCTCCCTCGCCATGGCGAACAATCCGTGCCAGAACTGCCGCCACTCGGCCAGTTCGCGGTCATCGAAGGGGCACGCCTTGGGAAAGTTGGACGCACGAATCATGTATGGCCAGGGATGCAGCGACCACAGCGTGAGAACGTTGAACCGGTTCTCCGCCATCATGTCCAGGAAGGCAGCCCAAAATCTCAGGTCGCGGACGGTCGCGGTGTGCTGCTGGAGCGATTCGCCAACGCGGTACGAAGACCACGGGAGATTGAACTTGATGGCGCGAAACGGGAAACGCGGGCTCGCTTGTTGCGCCTGAACGCCCGCGAGGCCGGTGGCACGAATCTGTTCGGCCAGGGCGAGCACCCCATACATGGCCCCGGATTTATCCGGCGCAACCACCGAGATGGCAGCGTGGGACTTGCGAATTGCGAAGCCGCCGGGAGCGATGCTAGTTCCGGGCGCAACACGGACAATAATGTCCGGATCTTTGGCGCCCGGCGAACGGTATGTGGGCGAGTGACCGGACGCGCGCAACGCGGCATCCAATCTTCTGCCGGCAAACGTCACCTGCGGCGCCTTTGCGGGCAGGGCGATGAAGACTTCCCTGGCCGCGGCGGACGCCGTCAGCAGCAAAGCCGCAGCAAGGATACACCGGTTCAAGTCTGGAATATTCTGGCATTCCACGGAATTGCTGTCAAGCGGAAAGCAGAGTATCATTGTCCAGAATGTCGAGACGGGGCCCCTTCGAGCCGAATCTGAGTGATCGCGCGTATATCCTGATCCGTAACAAGATTCTGAAGGGCGAGTACCGGCTGGGAGACACGCTTCCCCGTCGGAGCTTCGCGAAGGAGTTCGGGATGAGCGTTCTCCCCGTGGCGGCGGCGCTGCTGCGGTTGGAGAGCGATGGCCTGGTGGAAACCCGCCCCCGCGTGGGCACGCGCGTTCGCGTTCCCACCGCGGAGGAGATCCGCGGCCATTATGTGGTTCGGGAAGCGCTCGAGGCGGAAGCCGCCAAACTGTTCCATGCCAATGCGACGGCGGAAGAGCGGCGGCGGGCGCGCGAACTGGCGGAGGAAGTGGACCGGCTGTATGCCGAAACGGAGAGCGTTGACGCCAGCCCGGATGTCGTTTTCGAAGCCAACGTGCGGCACCTTGAACTCCACATGTATGTCGCCGAGTGTGCGCGCTGCAAGGAACTGCAGAGAATCATCGAGAATGCGCATATTCTGGTCTTCAACTGGCTTTACCACAGCTCGGCGCGGCGTCCGCTGCTGAAGCGCTGGCACGCACAGTTGATTGACGCCCTGGCAGGCTCCGACGCCGCGGCGGCCGAACAAGCCATGCGCCATCATGTCAGCTACGGCCGGGGCACCATTCTCAGGTGGCTGCAAGCGACCCTGGTTCCGCGCGGCTCCGGCCTGCTGCAATCACTGGCCGCGCCGGCCGACAAAGCGCGCATCTCCCCGGCGGTCCAACCGTAGGCGCGGTCGCCGTTCTCAGGCGATTTCCGGCTCGGGCGTATCGGCGCCGGCGTGCAGGAAATCGAAGTCGCACCCTTCGTCGGCCTGGGTCACATGTTCGACGAACAGCGCGCCGTATCCACGGCGGTATCGCGCTTGTGGTCTCACCCATGCGGCCCGGCGGCGCTCCAGTTCGTCATCGGGAATGAGCAGATCCAGCCTCCGGTTGGGCGTGTCCAACCGGATGAGGTCGCCGTCGCGTACCAGCGCCAGCGGACCCCCGATGTGGCTCTCGGGTGAGATATGCAGAACACACGTGCCGTATGCCGTTCCGCTCATGCGCGCATCGGAAATTCTCACCATATCGCGCACCCCCTGGTCCAGCACTTTCTTCGGAATGGGAAGCATGCCCCATTCGGGCATGCCGGGAGCACCCAGCGGCCCGGCGTTTTTGAGCACCAGAACGGAATCGCGGCGCACTGGGAGCGATGCCTCGTTGATGCGCACCTGCAAATCGTTGTAGTCTTCGAAAACCACGGCCGGTCCGACGTGCTGTAACAGCCCGGGTTCGGCCGCCGACGGCTTGATCACCGCGCCGCGTGGGGCGAGATTGCCGTACAGAACGGCTGTCCCGCCGGCCGGAGCGGCCGGGTTGTCGAACGGACGGATGACTTCCGCGTTCACCACCCTGGCTCCCGCGATATTCTCCCCGAGCGTCTTGCCCGTAACGGTCATGCAGTCGAGATGAAGCAGATCTCGAATCTCCTGCAGCAGAGCCTTGAGACCGCCGGCATAGAAGAAGTCCTCCATCAGAAATCGCCCGGAGGGGCGGATGTCGGCGAGCACCGGCGTGCCCCGGGCGAGTTCGTCGAATCTGGCAAGTTCGAGCGGGATTCCGGCGCGCCGCGCCATGGCGATCAGGTGAATGACCGCGTTGGTCGACCCGCCGATGGCCATATCGGTGGTGATGGCGTTTTCGAAAGATCGCATGGTCAGGACGCGGGAAGGTTTCAGGTCCTCCCACACCATCTCGACAATCCGCTGCCCGCAGGCGGCCGCCATGCGCACATGGCCGGAATCGGGCGCCGGGATGGATGAAGCTCCGGGCAGCGTCAGCCCGAGCGCTTCAGTGAGCGAGGTCATGGTGGAAGCCGTACCCATGGTCATGCACTGGCCCGGGGAGCGGGCGATGCCGCCCTCCATCTCTTCCCATTCCCGGTCGCTGATGTTGCCGGCGCACTTCTCCGTCCAGAATTTCCACAAGTCGGTTCCGCTGCCCAGCGGGTTGCCGTTCCAGTTCCCGCGCAACATGGGTCCCGCCGGGAGATAAATCGAGGGCAGGTCCACGGAAATGGCGCCCATCAGCAATCCCGGCGTGGTCTTGTCGCAGCCTCCCATCAGCACCGCGCCGTCAATGGGCAGGCTTCGCAGGATCTCTTCGGTCTCCATCGCCAGCAGGTTGCGGTACAGCATGGGGCTGGGCTTCATATACGTCTCGGTGATGGAGAGCGCCGGGATCTCCACGGGAAATCCGCCCGCCTGCCAGACACCGCGTTTGACCACTTCCGCGCGGTCCTTCAGATGAAAGTGGCAGGGATTGATCTCACTCCAGGTGTTGACGATGGCGATCACCGGCTTGCCCAGTACGTCGGCGGGGGTGAAGCCCAACTGCCGCAGACGCGAGCGGTGGCTGAATCCGCGCATCGTGTCCGGGCTGAACCAGCGGGCGCTTCGCAATTCGTTTTTCAAGTCAGCTCCTCTTTTCCGGGACGCGGATTCTGGTGGCCAGCAGTCCGGCGATCAGCAGGCATATAACCAGGAATGCAAGACCGGAATCAAACCGCCCGGTCCGCGTTCTCAGGTATCCAAAGACATACGGCCCGACGAATCCGCCAAGGTTGCCCAGGGAATTGATGATGCCGACCGCCACCGCGGCCGCCGACCGGGTCAGCAATGCCGTCGGCACCGTCCAGAACGCAGGCAAATAGGCCTGGGCGCCAAAGCCCGCAAGGCAAAAGAATCCGATGGCCGGAGCCAGGCGGTCGCCGGAAAGGATGCTTCCGGCCAGCGCGACTCCAGTCAACACAATAGGGCCGGCCGTATGCCAACGCAACCGGCCGGTCCGGCTGGACCACAGCCCATTGAGCAGAATGCCCCCGAACCCGCAGACGTAAGGCAGCATGGCCGCCATTGTCCGCGCCGCGATCGACATGCTGGTCATGGCATCGGTGATCGAAGGGAGAAAGAAGAACAACGCCTGATTGCCGACGATCACGAAGAAGTAAACCGCGACCAGCAGACCGATCTGCGGCTCGCGGAATGCGTCCAGAATGCGCCCGCGCCCCTGCGCTTGTTTCCGCTTTCTCTCACTCTCGAGTTGATCCATCAGCCAGGTCTTCTCATCGGGCGGCAGCCATTTCGCCTGGTGCGGCCAGTCCGTGAGATAGAACAGCGTGATGAAACCGAGGATCATCGAAGGCACACCTTCAAGAATGAAGACCCAACGCCATCCAGCCAGTCCGTTCCACGCGATCTTTTCCAGAATGAACCTGGACAGCGGCAGGCCCGCGGCGTAGGCGATGGGCTGGCCGATCATGAAGAAGGCTTTTGCCTTGGCGCGATCTTCGTAGCGAAACCAGTGGGACAAATACACGATGATGCCCGGGAAGAATCCCGCTTCCGCCGCTCCCAGCGCAAAGCGCAACCAGTAGAACTGCCGCTCCGGGGTGAGAAAACTCAGGAACGGCATGCCCACAAAGCCTTCCAGAGAAGCGATGACCCCCCACGAGATCATGATGCGCGCGATCCATTTCCGGGCGCTCCAGCGCTCTACAATCAAGGTGCCGGGAACCTCGAGCAGAATGTAGCCGAGGAAGAACACGCCGAATTCGCGCTGCATCCCAAGCTTGGCGACGCCTACGTTGATGCGATCGATGAACGCGAAGAAATAGAGCAGGAACAGAAACGGCATGACCCGTCGCGTGACACGCCGTCGCACGCGCTCGCCGGTTGTGCGGGAATCATGGGCGGGCTGCGGCATTCGATTTCGCACTGTAGCACAAAAGGCGCCGGGGAGACCAAAGACTGGATCCGGCCGGCACTGCCGCCGGAAAGAAGAAGCCCGCCCGTGAGAAACCGGCAGGCGGTTATTGATACACTGAAGAACCGCCATGCAAGCTCCAGTGCCGCAATTGATCGAGCAGCGTTACGCCGAACGGCTGAACCGCTACGTGACCGCCATGCGCAATGGCATGCCGGACCGCGTGCCGCTGCGCCCCCTGGCCGCCGAAATCACCGCGCGCTATGCCGGCTTCACGTGCCAGGAAATCACTCACGATTACAACAAGGCGTTCGAGGCCGTAATCCGCTGCTGCACGGATTTCGACTGGGACGCGGTGGTGCCGAACATGGTGTGGGTGTGGACCGGGCTTACCCAGGCCATCGGGCTGCGGTATTACGGCGTCCCCGGCATCGATGTGGGGCCGGACGTCGGCTTCCAGTATCGCGAGCCTTCCGAGCGGGACGCCTTCATGCGGCGGGAGGAATACGACGAGTTGATCGCCGACCCGGTGCGCTTCCTTTACGAAACCTGGCTGCCGCGGGTGAGCACCGAGGTGAGCGCGAAAGGTGCTCCCACGAGCTTCCGCAACAACCTCTCGTTCGTAAAGGGCGGGATGGCCATGCTGAGCTACTTCGGCGCCGCCGGAGCGCAGGTGGAGCGCATGCGCCGCGAGTGCGGCACGGTTTCGGCCATTTGCGGCATGCTGAAAGCGCCGCTGGATATTCTGGCCGACAAACTGCGTGGCTACGTGGGGCTGGCGTTCGACCTGAAGGAGATCCCCGATAAGGTGTTAGCAGCCTGCCAGGCGCTCATGCCGCACCTGGGGTATATAGCGCTCACCAGCGCGGACCCGGGCAAACGGATTCCCATCCCCATCTGGATGCACCGGGGCTGCACGCCGTTCATTTCCAAACAGCACTTCGACACGATCTACTGGCCGACCTTGAAGCCCATTGTGGAAGCCCTGTGGGCCCAAGGCAACCAGGTGCTGTTCTACGCCGAAGGCAAGTGGGATGCGCACCTGGAGACATTTGCGGAACTGCCGGCCGGCAGCATCGTGTATCACATCGACCGCGGCGACCCGGCCGAGGTGTACCGGGCGCTGGGCAAGAAATTCTGCCTGAGCGGCGGCGTGCCCAATGCGCTGCTCACGTTCGGCAAGCCCGGCGACGTGAAGGCGCACTGCCGCAAGCTGATCGAGAGCATCGGCACCGAAGGCGGCTACATCATGGACGCCAGCGCCATCATGCAGAACGATGCCACGCTGGAAAATTTGAAGGCGATGACGGATGCCACTCTGGAGTACGGTGTATACCGTTCGCCGTCGTCGCCATCCGGCAAAGTGCCGCCCGCGCCCGCCGCGGCGGCGGGAACGCCGGCGTGGTTAAGCGCGGCCCATCCCCGCCCGGGGGTGTGCCTGCCCTGGGAAGAGAAGGCGGGCACGTTGCCGCCCATTTCGGGCGACGCCGCTCTGGTGCGGCGCGTCTGGGACGACATCGAGGGCCTGGCGTATCTCTACATCTGGCAGGTGCTGCTGAGCTTCTGAAGAGCGACGATGGTGCC
>JAMCRM010000126.1:55016-64779 GCA_023380575.1 Acidobacteriota bacterium
AACTATGGGTTGATCTTGTAGTTCTCCCGGAACGGGCCCATGTTGGGGTAGTACTTGCGGGCGCGGATCAGTTCCGCGATCTGGCGGATATGGCCCAGATCGTGGAACGCCCACTCATTCACCAGTTCGCCGAGCGTAAGGACGCCCATTCTGGGATGACGCCCGGTGCGCTTTTCCCATCCTTCGGGCAGCGCGCGGATGACCTCGAGGTTGCTTTCCCGCTGGTCTTCCCAATGAGCGAAGGACTCTTCCGGATCGGCGCCGGAATAATCGTAATCTGCGGGGGCGTAAGGCTCCCATGGCGCGCCGTCCCGCTCCATGCTGAGGTCCAGCCGCATGCGGAAGCAGTGTCCTTCGACGTGCGAGAGGTGCTCCAGCACCTCGGCCACGGAGAAACGGTTGGCCGCGGGTTTCCAGTTGGCTTCGTCTTCGGCGAGGCCGTCCATCATCGCCCGCAGAATTTCGGGCGTGGTCTCGAGCTGCTTAACTGCATCCACTGGTGCCTCCGCAATTGCCGCACTTGTAACAGCTTCCGTTGCGGGTCATGATGGAGCCGCACTCGGCGCACAGGGGCGCGTCGGGGGTTACCGGCAGGAAGGGAAGCTGCTGCTGCGGATCCGGTTCGGTGGGCTTCAGGGTACGCGTCTCACCGGCTTCGGTGATGGCGTACTCCGGCCCCAGAAACTTCACGCCGAGCCAGCGGAAAATGTAATCCATGATGGACTTGGCATACGGGATCTGCTTGTTGCCGGTCCATCCGCTGGGCTCGAACCGCAGGTGGGCGAACTTATCCACCAGGAAATTCAGCGGGACGCCGTATTGCAGGTTGAAGCTGATGGCGGTGGCGAAGGCGTCCATGAGGCCGGAAATGGTGGAGCCTTCCTTGGCCATGGTGATAAAGAGCTCGCCGGGTTTGCCGTCATCGTACATGCCGACGGTAATGTAGCCTTCGTGCCCGCCGATGGAGAACTTGTGGGTGATGGACTGCCGCTCGTCGGGAAGTTTTCGGCGGTGAGGTTCGTGAACCAGTCGCTCCACGATGACCTGCGCCGGCATGGACAGCTTCTTGTCTTTGCCGGTGCTGAGCGGCTGCACGCGCTTGGAGTTGTCCCGGTAGATGGCCACGGCCTTGAGCCCGAGTTTCCAACCCTCGATGTAGGCGTCCATGATGTCTTCCACCGTGGATTCCTCGGGCATGTTGATGGTTTTGGAGATGGCGCCGGAGATGAACGGCTGCACCGCCGCCATCATGCGCAGGTGGCCCAGGTAGTGAATCGAGCGGACGCCGTTTGCCGGCCGCAGGCTGCAATCGAATACGGGCAGGTGCTCGGCTCTGAGCGCGGGGGCGCTTTCGATGGTGCCGGTGGAATCGATGTGGGCCACGATTTTTTCCACCTGCTCCGGTTTGTATCCGAGCCGGATCAGCGCCTGCGCCACGGTATTGTTGACGATCTTGATCATGCCGCCGCCGACCAGGCGCTTGTACTTCACCAGGGCGAGATCGGGCTCGATGCCGGTGGTGTCGCAATCCATCATGAAGCCGATGGTGCCGGTGGGCGCGATGACCGTGACCTGCGCGTTGCGGAAGCCGTTGCGCCGCCCCAACTCGCAGGCTTCGTTCCAACAGGCGGCCGCGCCCTGGTGCAGTTGGGAGGGAATGTTCCTGCGGCTGATACGGGCGGCGGCGTCCCGGTGCATGTGCATCACTTCCATGAAGGAGCCGGCGTTCTCCGGAAAGCAGGGGAAGGAGTAGGTGGATTCTGCGATGCGCGCGCTGGTGAGGTATGCCTGCCCACACATGATCGCGGTGACGGCGCCGGCATAATCGCGTCCCTGGTCGCTGTCGTAGGGAATGCCCAGCGACATGAGCAGCGCGCCGAGGTTGGCGAAACCCAGCCCCAGGGGCCGGTAGGCGTGCGAGTTGGCGGCGATCTTCTCGGTGGGATAGCTGGCGTTGTCTACGATGATTTCCTGCGCCAGAATCACGGTGTCCACCGCGTGCCGGAACGCTTCCACGTCGAACTGGCCGCTCAGGTCAACGAACTTCATCAGGTTGAGGGAGGCCAGGTTGCAGGCCGAGTCGTCCACGAACATGTACTCGGAGCAGGGGTTGGAGGCGTTGATGCGGGTGGTGGCGCGGCACGGGTTCCAGCGGTTCACGGTGGTATCGAACTGCATGCCGGGGTCGCCGCACTGGTGCGTTGCCTTGGCGATTTGCAGCATCAGGTCGCGCGCCGGCAGGCGCTTCGCGTGTTCGCCCGTGACGACGCTGCGGGTGTGCCACTCGGCGCCGTCCACCGCCGCCTGCATGAACTCGTCGGTGGCGCGGACCGAGTTGTTGGCGTTCTGGAAGAATACCGAGCCGTAAGCTTCGCCGTCGAGGGAGGAATCATAGCCTGCATCCACCAGAGTGTGGGCTTTTTCCTCTTCCTTCGCCTTGCACCAGATGAACTTTTCGATGTCCGGATGATCGGCGTTGAGGATCACCATCTTGGCGGCGCGGCGGGTCTTGCCTCCCGACTTGATGACGCCGGCGAAAGCGTCGAAACCTTTCATAAAGGAGAGCGGGCCGGAAGCGCGTCCGCCGCCTGAGAGCACGGCATCTTCCTCGCGCAGGGTGGAGAGGTTGGTGCCGGTGCCGGAGCCCCATTTGAAAAGCATGCCCTCGGTCTTGGCGAGGTCGAGGATGGAAGCGAGCGAGTCCTTAACGCTAACGATAAAGCATGCCGAGCACTGCGGGCGCAGCATGTCGCCTTCCAGTTGGCGGATGGAGCGGGTGGCCTGGTCGAAGGTCCAGCCGTAGCCGCGCGCTTCTTTCACACCGACGTTGAACCACACCGGGGAATTGAAACAGGCCTTCTGGTGCAGCATCAGGTGGGCCAGTTCCATGCGGAAGTTTTCGGCGTCCTGCGCAGTACGGAAATAGCCGTCCTTGGCGCCCCACCGCGCAACCGTGTCCACTACGCGCTGGACCAGGCGGGCGACGTTGCGCTCGCGCTCCGGGGTGTCCAGCTTTCCGTGGAAGTACTTGCTGGCAACAATATTGGTGGCCGTCTGGGACCAGTCCGCGGGCACTTCCACATCACGCTGTTCGAAAATGGTGGCGCCTTTGTCGTTGGCTATGGAAGCGGTGCGGGTTTCCCATTGGATCTCGTCGTAGGGGGATTTTCCGGGCGGGAGGGCGGCGGTGAAGTAGCGGGGGAAGGCTACTCCTGCCCTCGTGGGTTCCATGGTTTCTGTGGTGTTCAAGAACTCTATTTTTGCATTGATCCCGGCGGCAAGCTGACCCATTAACTCCTCCCCGTAATTCCATTATGACGCATTTGCCATCGTGCCCCAATATATAGCGGCACGTCAAGAATTTTATCTATATACAGTGCTACAGTTTACGGGTGTGACGAAACAATCAGACTAATTTTGAGTGACAGGCCGGGCCTTTTCAGGCCCGGCGGCATTTTGGAAGTGAAAAGGAAAGCGAATGCGGATCAGGCACCGGCGATGAACGTCCGGAGATGGTGGGACCGCTGGAGTTTGTCGTTTTCGCCGCGCCGGGTCGCGGCGCTGATGACCCGTAAAGCTTCTTCGCGTTCGAACGGCTGCGCCAGGATGTCGTAGCCGCCTTCGTTGAGAACTTCTGCCCAGAGGTACTCGTCGGCCACCCGGGAAGTCACGATGAGGGGTGGCGAGGAGGGCAGATCCTGCACGGCGCGCAACAGAACACGCCAGTCGCCGTCACACAGGTCGCGATCACTGATGACCAGATCCACGCGGCGTCGCTTCAGCGCGGAGAGGGCATCCGTGCAGGAGGGCGATTCGTGCAAAACCCAGTTCGCCTCCTGGAAGAGGCCGCGCAAGTAGGCGCGGTCTTTTTCGTGCGGCGAGACGGCCAGCGCGGTCACGCCGTTGATTGGTTTGTAAAGCTGGAAAGCTTTATTCATTCCCTTTGGTCGGAGTACGGACATGCCTCTTGCTCGGTCCCCGTTCGGGCTATCGGTTGTGGTTTTGGGAGGCTCGGACAGCGCGCTTCCCGCCGTCAATTTCAGCGTAGCTTTGCCACGGTTCTAGTACAAGGCGGATATGATACGAGGCTGTGTCCGCCAGTACAGAAAAAAGTGAGCGGTGCGCGCACCCACCACAACTTGGAGCGTGTTCCGGCAGTGACGCTACAGCCCGAAAAGGCCCTTGCGCGCGCGCTTGTACGTGAACCGGGAAGGGTTGACCGCGGTCAGACCGGGGGTATCCACTTCGAGGATGCGCGCGGCGACGGGCTCATAGGCCGCGCGAGGGGCGATGGCGCCTTTGACGGTGAGGATTTTCTGCCGCTCCGGATAGATGCCGCAGCTCACCAGTTGGTGGATGCTGTTCGGGCTGGAGCGCAGAGTAGTGAGGAGGAGCAGGTTTTCCAGATCGCGGGTAGAGCCTTCGGCTGCGATCACGGCCGAGATGCCGTTGTCCCAATAGCGGCCGCCGCCGTGGCGGATTTCGGTCTCGAGGTACTTGCCCAGGTGCAGGGATTTCACCGTGCCGCGCACCCGCACGGGTTTGCCGTGGAAGCGGTCGGTCTTGCCGCCGACGGCCATATCGAACCGCGCCCCCACGCCCAGCCGCATCGCTTCTTTGACGGCCTGCGGGTCGGCAATCGCGACCACCCAGCCTTCGGCCTTCTGGCGAATGAGTTCGTCCAGCAGGAAGGTGCCGTCGCCGGCCGAGCCGCCCCCGATATTGTCGCCCATGTCGATGAGCGCCACGGGGAACCGCCCGGCGGCCATGGCCATCTTCACGGCGGTGGCGGCGTCCGGCAGGTTCAGCTTCAGTTGGCCGCGGGTGGCCCACAGCATATCCGAGAGCCGCTGTGCCTCCCGCCGGGCCAGTTCCGGATCATTGTCGGTGACGACGACGACACTGGGTCCCACCCAGGGCACATCGGCGTACTGGTATCCTCCGGAAACGCTGCACGCCAGCACCTTCGGATTTTGCTCCAGTCTGCGGCTTTCTTCGACGATGGGCAGCAGGGGAGGACGTCTGGTGTGCTGATAGACGATGTTGTAGATCATCGGCGGCTTGACGATGGCCTGCACCGGCTTCACCTTGCCGCTGATGGTATCGGCGATAATGCGCGCCGCCTGGAGCCCGCGCTCCCTGGTGTCGATGTGGGGGTTCTCCTTGAACGTGATGAGGGCGTTGCACAGCTTGCCTAGCTCGGGGTTGATATTGGCATGGAAATCGTGGGTGACCACGATGGGGATCCGCGGCCCCACCGCCTGGCGCACGCGGCGCACCAGTTCGGTATCGCCGTGGGGGTAGCTCTCCACCACCATGGCGCCGTGGAGGGCCAGCAGCACGCCGTCGAGCTTAGGCAGACGCTTAATGCGCCGGATCATCTCCGCGGTAATGGTCTCGAACGCCTCATCCGTCACCGGCCCCTTGGGGGTCGCCTGCACCACCACGGCGGGGTAGAGCGCCAGCCCGTATTTCCCGGCGCCTTCGATGTAGCCGGCGGCGATGGTGTTCTGGCCGGCATTGGTGCGCAGCCACTCCTCCCGGTTATCGCCCGGGGGCCAGTGGAAATCCTCGAGTGTGGTCTTGGCGGGGTTGAAGGAGTCGGATTCGTGACTCATGCCCGCCACCGCGATCACCGGCTGCGCCGGGAGCGGGGCGGCCATGAGGGCCATCAGAATCGGCATGGGCAGGTTCATGACCTTTCGAAATAGCAGTTGCGCGGCGCGCGGTAAGCGATGGACAGCTCCGGCGTGGCCACGCGCTGCTTCCGCACGCGCGATTCGAAGAGGAAGGCCAGCGCGCCGGTGGTGAGCAGGGTGCGCTCCACCGGGTACAGGGGTTTGCCGGTAACGAACAACTCCTCGATGCAGTGCACCAGGCCGTCGAAGTGGGGCAGGTCGCGGCCGCCTTGGGGAATGCCGAAACAGGATGCCAATACCCTGCCCTGAGCGCGGCCGGCAAAGAGGAAGCCCTCGGTGTGCCCATTCAGGATGTAGCAGGCGGCGCGGAAACCGTCGCGGTATTCCAGCGCGAACAGCACCGGCTTGCCGCAGTTCGCTTCCATTCTGCCGGTTTTGGTACGCGGGCTGGTGGCGCAGGCGGCCTGGGCCAGCGGCGCGCTCCAGGCGCCCTCGCCCGCGCGCCACTTCCATACGGCCTCGCCTTCCAGCATGTGGACGGCGGCGATGCCGGTTTCCGCGCCCCTGCGCCGCTCCACCATGCATTGCAGGGTTTCGAGGATATGAAACCCGTAGGCATCGGTATCGCCGTAGCCCACCGCCACGGCGTGCTCGACGGGAGCGCCGAGGGGGAACTCGAGTTCTGGCGTGCGAACCGTGACGGGGATGGAGGATCCGGCCATGAGCGGCAGCTTGAACTCGCGCGCCTGGTCGTACATGCGTTTGGCCTTCTCCCAGGAGTAGGAGAAGTGCTTGTCGCAGTAGACCGGCACGCGCCGGCCGGAAGAGCGCACGACATCCATGATCTCCTGAAACATTTCGTAGCGCGGGTAGAGATGTTGGCCGCGATCGTTCCAGGGATACTCGCCGTGCTCGCCCACGAACAGCACGGCGTCCACGGCGAGCTTCGGGCCGCCGAGCGTCAGCGCCTCTTTGATGCTCGGGTAGATTTTGAAGCCGTGTTTTCCGGCGAGGCCGCGGCTCATATCATTGGCCGGCGTTTGCGCCACGTACATGGAGACGATGCGGGTGCGCGGCGCGACGCGCCGGTTATCCGGGAAGTAGCCTTCCAGGATGCGGCCGCAGATCACATCGGCATGGGAACGCGGGCGGTACACCGTGACAATGGCAGCCACGGTCTTCTTCGGCGCGGGCGCAAGGGCGGCCGCGCCGGCGGCGAGGAATTCACGTCTGCGCATTGTCTTCATTTCCGGCTCACGATGGCGCGCGCCAGTTCCTCGCGCGCGGCGTAGTAGCGTGCGGGATCGGTTTCCCAATCGGTCCAACTGCGGCCCAAGCTCGCCGCCACGGTCTTATCGTGCGCGAGAACAAAGTACTCGTAGTCCTCCACGCTCTCGCGGATCTCCTTAATGCGGATGGAAGGCAGGAAGCCGTCCATGCCCACGGTTTCGGCGGGGTAAAACAGCAGGCCTTCCATGTTGTAGCGCTTGCGGAAGGTGAGCGGATCGGTCCACATGTCGATCGCCTTGTCCCAGTAGACCGTGGTCCAGTAGAGCAGGCCGGTGTTGTGGTAGCGCCAGCCGATCCATGCGGGCACGCGGTAATTCAGCAGCGGGAAATCGAGCTGCCAGAAGGGTGTCGGGGTATTGGTGCGCTGCACCAGCGCGGTGTAGGACCAGAACTCCTCGCCCGCCGCCTGCCGCGCGGCCACATCGGCATCCCGGGCAAGCGGCCACAGCGGCACCCATATGTCCACGGCGCCATAGAGATTGCCCCATTCCGGGTTCTGCGTGGTGGGCTGCTCGGTGCACAGCACTTTGAGCCCGGGCTGCGCCTTGTGGATCAGTTCGGCGCGCTTGCGCACGGTCTCGTAGGCTTCCTTGGTATTGGGCTCGTCGAGCACGTAGACGTGCGCGTACTTCTCCCATCCGTTCTCCTTCAGGTAGTCCCACATGGCGCGGAGGTGGCGGATGTTGCGGTCGGGTTCGGCCACAGGATCTTTGCCTTGCAAACGCACATCGAACGAGTTCACGCGATAGCGCTCCATCCACTGCTTCAGTTCCGCGTGAGTGGCGGCGGGCTCAATGGAGCCGTCGGGATTGGTTTTGGGATAAAGATACGGCGGGATGGGCGGGGAAAGCTTGTGCGCGGCCATGGCGGCGGCGAACTGCTCCCATACGGGCTTCAGCTTCGGGTCGGTTGCGGCGAGGCCGTACCACTGTTCCCGGAGGCGCCCGAAATGGGTGCGCAGGGTCGGCATGTCCGGCAGGGTAAAGGGCCATACCGTGAGTTCCACCGGCACCCGGGCCGTTTTTTGCCCCTTCGCGTTGATCACCACCGCACCGGTGTAGACACCCGGCACGGTGTTGCGGGGAACGAAGAGATCCACCCACAGCGGCTGGTTGGAACCGGCGGGCACGTCGAAGGGGGCGGCCACGAAGCGTGCGTCCGGACGGTGTTTGGCAAAGGGGATGAGCGCATCGGGGTACCAGCCGGCGCCCTCCTTATTGAACGGGCTGGGGGTCTTCACTTCCACGTAGTGCTCGCGATAGAGGGTAATGGCTGTGATCCTGCCGCCCTTTCCGCGCAGCGGCGCGAGCGTCGCATTGACGCCCTGCACGCCCCCGGCGCCGCCGTTCACGACTACCTGGAACGGCGCCCACTCGTTGCGCGCCGCCTTGACCACGGCCCTGGCGGCGGTTCCCGGAGCATCGTTGGGCCGCACCCGGATAAGGTCGTCAGCCACCCAGACCGTCACGCCCGCGTGGGCCGTGCAGGCCAGAAGAACTGAAGTAAAGACTCGCATTATGGCACTCCGAACAAGCGTTTTCCGCTGATCTGTTTGGTCACTGCAAACACCACGGCGCCATTTTCCCGGCGGCTGGGGACCGCCGCGCCCGCTTCGGTCACGAGCCGCACCGGCTGGGCAAATGGGATCCGCACCGTGCCTGCGCCCGCCGCAATCACTTCCAGCACCGCGCCGCCCGGCACGCGCCGCCCGGGGGCCACCGGGGCCCACGAAATTTCCGTCATGTCACGGTCCGCGAACCGGTACCGCCGGCCATCCAGAGTGATCTCGTGGCATTGGCGTCCGGCGAAGGCCGCGAGGCCGGGACGGAACGCCACCGCGTGTGCGCCATGGTACGACACCACGTGTCCATTCACCGTATAATCGCGCAAATCAATGGTCTCCGGGGGCGGGGGATGGGCGAGAAGAATTCTGGCATCCTCCTCGGGTTTGCGCGCGAAGCCGCCGGGCCAGCTTTCCTGGTACTCGCGCAGGTGCGGCGCGATGCCGACTGCGCCGTTGGGAAAGCGGCAGGTGAGATACGGACCGGTGCGGGAGAGGCGCTCGGTGTTATCCGCGCCGGGATAGGCGCCCAGGGCATCCAGGATATCGAACCAGGTGCGGGCGTCGTAGCCGAGGCTGCGGGATTGATCGTCGCGCGGGCGGAAGCCGAGGAACACGGCGTTGCCGCGGCGGGCGCCGACGATGTCACCCATGACGCGCGCCACCGGGGTAGTGCCCTCGCGCGGGCGCACCGGGTAAATGCGGTCCACCAGGAAATCGGTGAGGATGGTCTGGGGCGCCACCTTGGCCAGCGGGCCTTCGAATTGCACCACTTTGCCGGGCGCCATGATGCCCTCGTCCACCCCGGGAATGTAATCCACTCCGAAAATCTCCTGCCAGGGGGCGAGCGACAGCGCCGGCGGCGGTCCCGACCAGATGACGCGCCCGCCCGCGGCCGCCAGTTCGCGCAGCAACGCCAGCAGGCGGTCTGAGGGGAACGGCTCGAACAGCGCCACCACGGTGGTGAAACGCCGGCCCGCCATGCGCACGGCACCGTTTTCGACGCGCCCGCGCTCCAGCAGTTTGTCCGCGGTCACGTAATTCGCGTAGCCGTACTGGGTCATCCAGCTTCCGAAGCGCTCGTCCACGGCCACCAGGTCGAGCGGATACAGCATGAGCACATCCGCATCACGATGCTGCATGTCTTGCACCATGGCGAACGGCGCGGACGCCCCTGCCCCGCAGGCATTCACCAGCGCGGAGCGGCGGCGCGAGATTTCGGCCGGCATGCCCCAGTGCGCGGCATAGGAATAGGGCACATCATTGAGGATGC